>JACFMY010000609.1 GCA_019455155.1 Caldilineaceae bacterium | reverse complement strand
GCAGGTTGACCTGGTTTTGCCGGGGCGCGCCAAAGGGCAGGTGGTCATCGTCTGTGCTGTCGTTGTCGCTGATGTGGACGTGTACCAGGCGGTCGGCCAGGGCAAAGAGATAGTCTCGCGTCATGCTGCGCGCCGTTTTGACATTGCCATGACCGATGTCGAAGGTGAGCTTCAACTCCTTGACCCGGAAGTAGATCTCCCGGAAGTATTTGAGCTGGTGTTTGTTATTGGCGCTGTTCTCCATGGCCACCTGCACGCCGGCCGCGGCGCCGTGTTTGGTCAGGATCTCATACGCCTGCCGGTAATATTCGTAGCCCTCTTCTTCGGGCAGATAGTCGGGCCAGCCCAGAAAATGCGTGGTACAGTGGGGCGCGCCGAGAATATGCGCGATATCGATGGTCCGGCGTAATTCGTCCAGGGCCGCGGCGCGCACCAGGGGGGACGGGTTGTCCAGGGGCAGGTAGGGCGCGGCATGGGCGACCACCTGGAGACCGCTCTCGTCCAGCGCCGCGCGCACTGCGTTCCAATCTGTCTTCTCTGGCGCGGCAGCTGGCGCCTCGATGGTCAGGTCAATAAAGTCGAAACCCAGATGCGCGATCCGCTCGATTTCCTTGAACAGATTCGCGTGCGGGCGGTTCATGACGCCCAGTAACATAGTTCATCTCCGTCGGTTGGGCCGGGTATGGGTGGACCTGGAGCCCGAAAGCTACTGGCTGGTCTTGGGCGCAGGTCGTGCCCAGCCAAACCAGAGGGCGACGCCTCCCAGCAGCAGCAATCCTGCCACGCAGAGATAGAGTCCCCGTCCCGGCAGCTGCGGTTTGTTATAGAGTACGTTGATGTCGGGCAGTACCTGTACAAACTGCCAAACGGGCACCGCCGCGGCCAGCAGGCACAGCAGTGCGAGCGCGATCGCGGTTACTCTGCGCGGCAGCAGGGCAAGAAACGGGCTAAACGCGATGGCTGCCAGAGCAAGGCCGATGGCCGCACTTTGCTGCTGAAACTCGGGGGTCATCATGCGCTGTGGCGTCCACGCCGGCGGCAGCATGTTGAGCGCGGCCGCGATGGCCGCGGCCAACAACAGCGCCCGCACAGGCCAGCTGTAACGCAGCTCGTCCCGAAAGGCCAGCAGGCTGCCGGCAAGCGCGGTGGCCGCCAATGGCAGGTAAAAGCCTTCACGCCAGAGGGTGACCTGGCCGCCGCGGATGGCAGGCAGGAATTTCACATACTCGCCCAGGTCCAACCCCAAAATGACCAGTCCGGCCACCGGGTGATCGATCCAGGGGCCAAAGTAGCCGGTGAGCGTAACCAGGCCGGCTACCGGCAACAGCCAGCGGATCCAGACCCAGGCGCGCGGCGGTGCGGCGCCCGCAGCCTGCCGTGTGTCCGTCACAGGCGCCCTGCCTCTAGCATGCGCTGGCGATGGCGTTGTTCGCCTTGTTCGAAGCGACGCCGCTCCTCCTCGGTCTCGATGCGCAGCGGCGGCACGGGCGTCGGGCGCCGGTTCTCGTCCAGGGCCACATAAACGAAGAACGCGCTGTTGGTGTGGGTACGTTCGCCGGTGAGCAGGTGCTCCGTTTCGACGCGCAGCTCGACCTCGATGCTGGTGCGGCCGACCCAGGTAATGCGGCCATGCACCAGCACCAGCCGTCCCAGCAATACTGGTTTCAGGAAGTTGACTCTATCTACCGTAACGGTGACCGCGGGGCGCCGCGCGTGGCGGCTGGCCACAATGCCTCCACACTCGTCACAGAGCTTGAGGATTACCCCGCCATGCACGTTGCCCAGGCTATTGGAGTGCTCGGGCTGCATGAACATGGTCATGGTCAGCGCGGTTTCGCCGGGCGAGCGAGAGATGAGGGTGGGGTCCGTAGCCGATTTCGTCAACACAGTTTCCTCTCTGGGTGATGCAGGTCGAAATTAAACCTAGTGGTCTGTCAAGCATCAAAGTTGAGTTCGGTAGTGACGACTTTAGTCGCTGTGGACAGGTGAAGAACGAATAAGTTCGTTACTACCGAATGGCTAAAGAATGACGATTGACAGACCACTAGGTGCCCGATGGGCACGACAAGCAGCCGCAGCGGTTATGAGTAACAGCAGGGGCCAGGCGTTTGCCAGCCACCGGTGCGGTTCGTAATGTCACATGATACCGCAGCTTGGCGACCCATCAAATGCTGTCAGGCAGCCAGCGCGTTGGCATAGGCCGCCAGGAGCTGGCGGGCGCTGCGTTCCCAGGTGAAGGTCCTGGCATGCGCCAGACCTGCCGTGCGCAGCTGGCCACGGAGGGCCGGGTCGGTGGCAAGGCGCAGGATGCCATCCGCGATCTCGGGCACGCTTTCGGCCGGCACGTAGATCGCGCCGGGGCCGCCGGCTTCGGGCAGGCAGGAGTTGTCGGCGGTGAGCACGGGTGTGCCGCAGGCCAGGGCCTCGACGATGGGCAGGCCGAACCCTTCGTATAGTGAAGGATAGGCAAAGAACTCGGCTGCACTGTAGAAGGCGGGCAGATCGGCGTCGGCGATGAAGCCAGGAAAGTGCACGGCCTCTTGCAGCTTCAGTTCCTGTACACGACGGAATATGGCATCGTATAGCCAGCCCTTACCACCGCCGATAACCAGGCGATGGGGCAGCTTGCCCTCGGCGCGCGCCTGGGCAAAGGCCTCGATCAGGCGGGGAAAGTTCTTGCGCGGCTCCAACCGGCTCAACGCAAGGATGAACGGGCCGTCTCCTATACCGTATGTCGCGCGCACTGCGGCCAGCCGCGCCTTGTCCTGAACAGGCTGAAACCGCGCATGGTCCACGCCCCCTTGCACGACCGTGATGCGCTCCGCTGGCACCTGCCATTGTTCTTCCAGGTCATGGGCTGTGTGGTGACTATCCGCAATGATGGCATCGGCGCGCTTCACGCTGCGCGGTACCACCACATTCAAATAGTGTTGCAGGCTGGGCATGGCCGCGTCGGGATAGAAAAGGAAAGCCAGATCATGGACGGTGAGGAGCTTGCGCCGGGCAGCGCTGGGAGGCAGCACAAAGTCGGTGGCGTGGAGCAGATCCAGCGGACCGCCGGTAAACCAGTCGACGCGGGGCACGGGTAGGTCAAGCCGGTGCCAGATACG
>JACFMY010000608.1 GCA_019455155.1 Caldilineaceae bacterium | reverse complement strand
AGGTGAAGCCCGACGAACGTCTGCGGAGCGAAGCCTCGCACAGTCTCTGGTATGGATGGATTGCACTGCAGACGCAAGTACGCTCCCCGGCCATCCGGGGAGCGCACATAGGTCGCCTGAACAGCTTCAAGAAAGCGCGACGGCTCGGGAAAACTGCCGCGAGTAGAACACTGCGCCACAAACGCATTGGGCGAGGGACGCCAGAAATAGCCGAAGACAGGAACACCATCCATCAGGGCTGTCGTTACGGGCGTGCCATCGGCAAACGCCCTGATGGCGTCAGAGATCGCAACCATTGGTACCGTCCACATGCCACTGGTGCCGATCGCATTGTGGTCCTCAAGATAGTCAGCCGTGTGTACTGCGGGCGCTCCGTATGGATAGCCCAGCATGGGGTGCAGTTGGGCTGCCGCGACCCTGTGGCTGTAGTCATGGCTCGCCTCCGCCACGGCGGTGTCGAAATACTTCGTCTCGCCGCCGCACCTAAGCACGATCCGCACGCGGGGAAGATCAGGGAGCGGTTCGCCCGGCGACAAGTAGTACGTGACATCGTCGTCGCCAACGCCAGTGCGCTCGTAGGCGGCGCTGCCTGAACCCGAGAAGCCGAATTCGCTGTAGCACAACAGGTCCAGCTCTGGATCAAAGACCAACAGAGCCCGCCGGGTGACGGACCACGCATATGCGGAAGAACTATTACCGGTGCTCGACTCCGGGGCGCCCGTCCATGCATCGATAAAACGACGCCAGTAAAGATCTGCCGTCTCCGTCGTCCGCTCATCGATCAGCCTCAGTTCGCCAAATCTGCCTACCTGGACATTCTTTGTCCGCTTGTACTCCATCGCATGGGTACCGCTGACTTCATAGGTGTGGATCGCCGCGTCAAATGTTGCTTCATCGACGAATTCAGGTCGCTGGGGCGGCGTGTCGCCCCCGCGCAGCCCGAAACCCTTGATTGACCCGCTTGCATGGCCTCTGAACGACGATTCGTATGATTTTTCCGTCTTCGCAATAAGCGGCAGCAACTCGCTGCCACTAAAGAATGGACCGAGTATCTCGTGGGTGGTCTGACTACCCTGGGCGGAATGCGACACCTCTCCGTCCAAGGCGAACGTGCAATCCTCGCGGTACGAACCTGGGGTGCCTGTGAGTCTGTAGCTTGTCAGGACGAAGACCGGAGCCGAGTAATCCACCCCTACCCCAAAACCAGTTGACTTCGAATAGGCTCCAGCCTCGCTTGTAGCATCCCACCACATAAGCACTGGCGTACCTGGGACGAAGGAATCGCTAGGCTCCCGCTGTGCAACAACAGCCTCACCAGTGCGCGTGTCGAACACTTTCAAGTCGGCCTCTACCCCACGATACGTCAGTGCGCCGCTGATGACCCCGGGCAGGGTGCGCGCATCCACTCGGACATAGGTCGTTCCTTTGTACGACACATCGGTGGTATAGGCTTCCATGAGCCCGCCGCCTTTGACGATCGTGTATTGGTCACCGGCAAACGGCGGAAGCCGGTCAAACTGGCGCGTGAACAGAGTGGCGATACGCCGGCCGTTGCTGGCCACGGCCAGGAGCTGGCGCCCGTTGCTCTCGGCCCAGGTGGACACTGCAGGTTGATAGATCTCGCTCACCAAAGTGAGGGAAATGGCGGGGTATGTCGGAGGCTCCTCATACTGAGGCTTGATTCCAGACCCCTCAGCGCCCGTCTTGTCCAGATTCACCGAGGTGGACGATCGGTAGAGATACAAACCGTCCCGAGACAAGACGCCCCCGGAGAGGAACATCGCGCGGTGGTTCTCGTCGAAGCCAACGAAGGACGGGGCACTCTCCCCCACCGCATTGATGGTCATGCTGACATAGCCGCCGAGCTGCTGCAGACGCGCTCCCCCATTGGGATAGAAATACTCAGCAGGCTCCGGCGCTCGTATGCCAGTTGTCATTATCTTGGCAGTTGCCATAGACACGCGCGGACCTGCACGACCTGCGACTGGTAGCGCCGGCCAGCCGGTAAGGCGTGCCAGTGTCCACTGCTCCAGACCCTCCCCTGGAGGAGAGAGCACGAAAAAGGCGTTACCTGCCCCTGGCTCACCGGGAGCCGGGTCGAGGAACCAGATGCCGGGGCGCACCTCATCGGAGAGCGGCTTGCCGCCAACGACAGGGTGTAGCTCCATGAGAGCCTGTGCACCAACGACGACGATACGGTAAGCCGAGCCGTCAGGCAGGCGCCCTGTCTCCGTGGGGTTGGGCACGGGCGACGTGCGCGCCACCGCGCAGAAGCGGCTGAATGCCATGCGCGCAGCCGCAAGCTGCTCGGCACTCGCCTGCCCACCCCCCATCACCCGCAGCGCCGGCGGCGCAGCGTCCAGCAGGGCCGGTGCACCGCCGATGGTAAATGTGTAGGGGTTCCAGAGGCTCATTGGGGCACTGCCAGGTATTGGGGGATGCCGTCCACTTCACGGAAGGCGGCGCAGACCTCCGTTGCCTTGGTGCGATAGCGGTCGCCTGTCAGGCTTGTGGTCTGCCCACCGGAGAAGCCCGCCACCACCTCGCCGCCCGCGATGCACAGCATGGCCGTGCCAGCGCCCGAGCCATCCCCCAGCTTGATACGGTCGCCGGGCGCGGCAACGCCAGAACCCGGCACCACCGGGCCGCGGCGGGTCGGCGCGTAGGCGAGCCCATCGAAGGTCGCACCACCCAGCCAGATCAGATCCTGCGTCGTGCCCACGTAGATCCCGTCGTCCACAGGCTGGATGGCGGTGATCGGCGCCGGCATCTGCCGGAAATCGCGCCAGTCCGCCAGGTGCGGCGCGTTCGGCCGGCTGGCCCACAGCACATCGCCCTGGGCCACCAGCACGCGCCCGCGCCAGAAGGCCGTGATCGTGCCGACCGGAAATGGCTGCGCACCCAGCGTGCGGCAGGGCAGCACCAGCGCGGCGTTGCTACCGGCATACTCGAAGCTGCCGCCCGTGGCCACGCCCGCCAAGTAGGCGCCCTCCCCGTCCTGGCCGCTCAGGTAGACGTTGACGACATGCCCGTCCAGCTCCGGCAGACCGTCCAGGCGCAGGCCGCCCTGGCCGATCGTGACCGGCCCGGAGCTGATGGCCGGCCCCTCCA
>JACFMY010000020.1 GCA_019455155.1 Caldilineaceae bacterium | reverse complement strand
CCGTGCCCCCCCGCGCACCACGGCCCCCGCCCCCTAAAAGGGGTTGGCCCCCGCACCGCCTACCTGTACAGGGCATCACGCGGCGGGCGCGCCGGCCGCGACCGCAGCAGCCAGCTGGTCGCGCCGCACCGCGGGGTCGTCGGCGACAACAGGCGTCGCGGCCAGGCCGAGCCCTTCCGCTTCCTGCATGTAGCGCAGCGCGGTCAGTTCGCCTTCGATGCCAATGACCCTGCTCCCAGGTGGAAAGGCGACCTTGGCCATGTCCACCGCATAGTCGTGTACTGCCCACGCCTGGCTGCGGTCCACGGTAGGGCCCCGGCCAGGGCCCCAAAGAAGCAGCACCAGCGCCAGCGCCCCGATGCTCGTCGCCAGGAGTGGACGGCGGGACGCCTGGCGCAGGGCAGCCAGCCCATAGCCTGCCAAGACCGCTGCGACCATGAACGCGGGGATCAGGAACACTTCCTGGTCGCTCACCTGGTAGACCAGGGCAAAGAGCAGATTGGTGATCAGCACGATCAGGAGCAGAATTACCTCGCTACGGGTCGTCCGCTGGCGCAGCGCGGCCAGGCCGCCCAAGGTCAGAAGGACGCCAGCCCAGCCCATCTGCTCCAGCCAGAGGGCAAGCCAGCTGGCCGGACTCCGTGGCTGCGCCAGCGCATTGGCGGCAAAGAAGCCGGTGTAGCCGCGCGCCAGGACGTGGTTCCAGAAGCCATCCCACGTGTTGGTGTAGCTATTGTTCAGGTCATGGACACCGGCCGCCGCGCGGAGCGGAATATAGGCGTAGAGCAACAGGGGTAGGAACAGGGCGCCTAGCCAGAGCGCCCACACCGGGCGTGGCCGCCAGATTCCCGGCACGCACAGCAGCAAGTAGATAGCCAATCCGGGCACGAGCAGCACGACGGTGCGATGGTGCGCCAGCCCGAGACCCAATAGGAGAAACAGCAGCGCCAGAGGCCGGCCCGAAGTATGGTGACCATTGCCCACTTCTGTGCGGGCCGCGGCTATTGCCGTTACCAACATGGCGGCGACCAGCAAGTTGTGCAGTGCATAGACCTCGGCCACGGTGGCTTGCGCCCACCATACGAGGCCCAGCCCAAAGACGACAGCCGCTGCCAGACCAGCCCATAGGTCAGGTTTCCCCGTCTCCAGGCGCGTCAGGCGGCGGGTTAACACGAAGACAAGCGCGACGGTGGCAGCCGCCGTCACCGCGCTAAAGAGGTTGGTGCGCCAGGCCCAATTGCCAACGGGCAAAAGCCAAGTCCATAACCCACCCAGCACGGTGTAGAGAGGATAACCCGTGGGATGCGCGATGCCGAAGGTAGGCAGAACGAGATTGAACTCCAGGGTATCGTCGAAGAGGGCGGCGATACTGGGCGCCGCGGTGAGAGCATAGAGCAGAAAGAAGGCGAGCCAGACCAGCCATGGGAGCAGCTGTTCGCCGTATGTTCGTAGCCGACTCATTGGCCTAAGGGGCCTCCGTTGCTGCGGATGGAAAGGTCGCCAGCCATGTGGCCCAGTCTACCACAAATTGGGTGCACTTTTGGGAATGGGTAGCGTTCTGTTATGATGGACTGACTATCCAGCTCGCACAAGGTGTCCAGCGGGACGCCGCCTACCTGAGCTCAACTACGTTACGTATGGACACTGAACACACTATCCCTGGTCGCCGTCGTTTCTGGTTTGCCCTGAGCCTTGTTCTGGCTGCCACATTGGCGCCGGCTGTGGCGATGGCTCAGGCCACAGGAGGCGCCGCGCCGGCAGTCTCGCCCATGCCCACGGTCCCCGTCTTTTGGTATCTTCTGGCTTCTGCCGTGGCCTTGTTGGTGCCCACCGGTCTCGTCTTGATTGGTGTGGCGGGACTTGAGCGCGACCGCGCCTGGAACGCAGCCCTTGGCGCCATTGCCGCGCTGGGATTGGCTGGCCTGGCCTATTGGGCCATAGGATTTGCGCTCCAGTTTGGCGGCATCGGCCTGACCTACGTGCGGCCAGAGCTGCGTAACCTGGTGTGGGAATGGAGCCCTTTGCCGGCTGACTGGGGGGTTGGCTGGGGTGTTGCCGGTCTGAGCGGCTGGTTTCTATCTGGCGGCGACGTGACCGCGCTCTCGTACGCCCTCTTCTTGTCCCATCTACCCTGGCTCTTTGCGGCAACGTTGCTGCCGGTCATGGCGTTGCGCGGCCGTGCGCCTGCGGTGGCGACGCTGATGCTGGCCCTCTTGCTGGGCGGCTTTGTCTATCCGTTGGCTGGCAACTGGGTACAAGGCGGCGGTTGGCTCAGTGCGCTGGGGCGCAACCTTACGCTTGGTCACGGTTTCGTCGACGCCGGTGGCGCCGGCACGGTCTTTTTGCTGGCAGCTGCTTTTGGGCTGGCCGCGCTAGTTGTCTGGTCCCCGCGGCGGCAGGAGAGTGGACCCAATGGCGAGTTGCCACCGGACTACCAACCCCTGCTGACGGTGGTTGGCAGTCTGATCATGGTGGCCGGCGTGATCGGCTGGCTGTGGGCCAATCCGCTCCAGGTAGAGACCCTGACGGAGCTGGGCATCCTGCGCGGCAGTGTGAATGTAGTCCTTTCCGCTACGGGCGGCGTCATCGTGCCGCTAATCTACACCTGGTTTGTCTCCGGTCAGAGCCATCCAACCCTGGCGGCGCGGGGCCTGATCGCCGGCGCAGTGGCGGGTCTGGCGGCCGCGCCGTTCATTCAGCCAGGACCGGCTCTCCTCGTTGGCCTCTTGGCCGGGGGCAGCGTCCCATTCCTGACCTATGTCATCGACCATGTAGTGCGGCTCGATGATGCCACTGGGCTGGTGGTAACGGCAGGGATCCCGGCCATCCTGGGCTTGTTGTTGGCAGGTATTTTTGCCGACGGCGCGGCGGGCATTGGGTGGCAGGCAACGGGCGCCACCAGCTATCTGGGTGTGAGCCGCCAGGGTGTGTCGGGCTTGCTGGTCGCAGCAGGGTACCAGCCGGATTTCCCGGGCCAGCTCCAGGCCCAGCTCATCGGCGTGTTCGCGCTGGTCGTGTGGGGATTTGTGGCGGGCCTCGTGATCTGTGTGCCCTTGGGGCTGTTATTTTATGGGCTCCAGCACAGCGCGGAACTACGCACCGTGGCCGGCGAGCTATCCCAACCGGAGCCCCCTGCCGGCGAAGACGAACGGCCTACCACTGAGGCGCACCGCTCCTACCAGCAGTTCTCCATCGACAATTAACAGCAAACTTGAATTCGTAGATAGCCGGGCGATCTGGCTGCTAACCATGCAGACCGCCACGCCCGCGCGCCTAGGAAGCCTTGCCTGCCAGGGTGTAGACGGCTACAGGCGTATAGATGGGACCGCTGCGCTGCAGCTCACTTTGCATGAAGACAACTGTATCGATCGTGAATGTGGCCAGTGGGGATGGCGCGCGCTGGCTGCGACTTTCTTCGGCCTGGCGGATCACATTGCCGGCCCGTTCCAGGAGGTAGGATTTGGCGCTGCGCTGGGCGCGCCCGATGGTAAGGTGTGGCTTGAACGATCTTGGCTCGGCGGCAAAGCCATTTGCCTGGACGGCTTGCTCTACACTTTGCTGCAGTTGCTGTAGTTGGGGAAGATCCCCCTGAAAGTCCAGCCACACGATATTGGGACGGCGAAAGCCAGGGAAGCAGCCCAATCCGTTAAGCGCCAGGCGAAAGGGCGCGTGGGTCTGGGCAATAGCCGCCAACGCAGTGTCTACGCCCGCACAGGCGGCGCTGTCCGTTTCGCCGAGAAAACGTAACGTCAGGTGCAGGTTCTCCACTGCAGTCCACCGGATGCAGCGATCGACGCTCTGCTCACGCAGGCGGGCGGCCAGAGCTTGTTGCTGTTTCATCACCCGTTGCCTTACTGCATCGGGCAGCTCCACAGCGATGAACGTACGCATGGGGATACACCTGGTCTGCCAGGACTACCAGTAGCGGCGCCGGGGCGGATCGCTCAGACGGTCGTAGAAGTCACGCTGTGAGGCCCGGGCCCGCATGAACATGATGCTGGTAATGAGGCCCAAGATACCGATCCCGCTGGCCCCCGTGAAGGTAAGACAGAGCAGCATGATCATGATGTTCTGTGCAGAAGGCTCGAGGATGCCGGCAAATTGGGCCACGGGCGGCGTCGGTGTGACAGTCGGCAGCGCGGTCATAGCCGGCGCCAGGGCCACGGGCTCCTGGGTGGGCGTGGCAGTCACCACGACATATTGGATGGCCGGTGTGGCAGCCACCAATTCTGCCTGCCCCCCTGTGTCAGCTGCACTAACCTGGTCAGGGACAGCCGGCGCCGCTGCCTGTGGCGTCGCGGCCGCGTCCTGTGCAGGCAGCGGGGTAATCAGGATGGGCGTTGGCTGCGCAAATGGATCGACGGTCGGGGATGGCTGTTCCAGCGGCGACAGCGGCGCATTGGCCTGGGCGTACGGGTCCACGAACTGAGCGTTTGGATCCTGGAACTGGCTGTTGATGTCGCCAAACTGGCCGCTGGGAGCAGATTGTGCCGACGCGGGCGCCACCGGCACGGCCAGCGGGCTGCCAAACTGATCGGTTGGCACGGCCAGCGGGCTGCCAAACTGGTCGGTCGGCACAAATGCCGGTGTAGGCTGCTGGAATGGCTCTGTCGCGGGCAGTGCGTTGGGATCTTGTGTCGGGATAATGCCGGCAGCACCAGGTGTCGGCGTCACGTTTGGTCCATAGCCGCAACGGTCAAGCGTGTCGCCAGGTGTGCCGTCGGTCGTCCGTTCAATGAGGCGGAAGCAGTAGGCCTGGCCTGGAAAGACGCCGCTGGTTACAGGGAAGCTATATTGCGCGGCGACATTGAGGCCGCCACTTGCCGGCATATAGCCAATCGAGTGGTAAGCGGCCTCCGGTTCCTCAGCCAATTTGCACTGGATATCGTAGCCCGCGACGTTGTATTCGCTTGAGGTACCCCACTGCAGCACGACAGACGTTGGGTTGGAGATCACGTAGAAGTAGCTGAGCTGAATGGCAGCCAGGGCTGGCTGAACCACTACGATGGTCACGCCAATGGCCAGCGCCAGCAGCACGCCGGCAATCCATGTGCGTGTCTGTTGGGCCCAATGCCGCCGCAAAGCGAAAAAGAATTGTTTCACCCGATCCACCAGTTTTGTCCTAACCTCCCCAAGCGACCACGTGGCGGTCGACCCCCGTAAAAGACTCAACCACCGCGTGGATTGTACCACGCTCGACAGGGAAAACACATACGCTTTTCGGAGTATGCATACTACGCCCTTAGGGGTACTCCCACTTCAATCGCGCAGAAAATGGGAGATATCGGCGGCTATGTCCTGCTTGGGCGAAGTATGGGCGAAAATTTCACGCAGGTCTCCCCGCTCGTCAATAACGTATACAAAGGCCGAATGGTTCATCAGATAGTCAGCGGCGCTTTGCTGGCTATCCAGCACCTGCTTCTCGGCGAAGACGCCATAATCACGCTTGACCGTCTCCAGTGCGTCTGCTGGCACAGTGACGCCGTAGAAAGCTGGATTGAAGGCGTGCACATACCCGGCCAGCCGCTCGGGCGTATCGCGGTCGGGATCGACAGAGATAAATATGAAGGCGACCTTCCCCCGATCGTTCTCGGCGAGCTCGTTATAGACACCATTCATGTTGGCCAGCGTCAGCGGGCAGACGTCCGGACAAAATGTGTAGCCAAAGAAGAGTACTTTGACCTTGCCGCTCAGGGTGCTGAGCCGAAACGGCTGGCCGTCCAGGTTGGTTCCCTCGATTTCTGGGGCCGGGATGACCGGATTGTAGGGGGTGCCGCGCAGCTTATAAGGCTGGCCACAACCAGCCAGCAGAACAGCAACCAGGGCCAGGATCATGAAGGACACGGCCCACCGTCGACTGCTGGCGGGCTCAAGAGTTGTAGTTGGTTGGAATACGTTCATCACGTTGGAAAGAGGAATCTTTCATGCGGATTCGAAATTGACCGTTGCCTGGGCCGCACGTACTGGATTGACTGTGTGCTCTTCTCCAGCCTATCCGAACGATCTGCCGGCCATAGTCCACTCTGCAAGAGCAGCCACGTGCGGCGCCACGCCATCAACCATTGGATTCCCGTCGCTTGCTGCACGTTTGCCGGACCGCCGGGGGCTACTCCTGCTCCGCGCCGTCATCGTCAGCCTGCAATGTCTCCAGGAGCTCGCAAAACTCCTCCTGGCACGCCACATCCAGGCCGCTGTTGTACCAGACGCGCATTTCGTAAATCAGCGTCGAGGTGAGGGCTGCATAGCGCGCCTGACCTGAGGGTGACTCGTCGTCGGCCGATGCCTCAAATTCTGGGTGACGCGCCAGCCAGGCCTCCAGCGGTTCCTCCGCGGCACCTGGTCGCGGCCCCCACTGCGCCTGGAGCTCCCATTCCTCGTCGAAGATCAAGAACTGTGGCAGGTCCCATTCATCCAAAATCCGGCGCACATCCAATTCCGGCGCTAAGATCTGAAGCGGCGTCAGGTCACCCTCTTCGGTCAATATTCTTAGGTCCAGGCGTGAGCATGCGTTCACGACGCGGGCGATCACGGGCACGACAGCCAGCGTGTCGGGGTCCTCTTCGGTCACCAGCGCCAGAATGTGCAGTGTTTCGCTATACCTCGCCATCAAGGCCTGGCAGCTGGCCGTCAGCCGGGTCTCCGTGTAGCGCAGGCGGCAAAGTTCCGCATATTGGGACGGCTCGTCTATGAGCTGCTCAAAGGTGATCGCGTGGCTATAGGCCAACATCTGGTCACGAATGGGAATGGGAAGAAACGGCGGCCGCGCCGCCGGAGCCATCTCCGCAGGCTGCTCAGCCTCAATGGAGACCTCCCCGGTCTCGCTTTCTGCACTCGCTGTTTCCGTGTCCATATGTGCTCAGATCCTGGTGTGCCAGTAGGGCGGCTGTAACGGCGCGGTTTGGCAGGCGACAGCTGCGTACAGTGTGCCAGTGACGAGCACGAACATACTGGTCACTGGGTCATCTGCCGCCAACGCCGCTGCGCGTACTGGCTTCACTATATCACACGCGTTATGTGCAAGATAGTTTGGCGACCCCTGCGCGTTGCAAAGCCGGCTCGAGGCGCCAGATGGCAGGATGCCCCAGTGTGTAAAAAGCCCATTTTGTTGACTTCTGTCTCAAAGCGTGTTATTTTCCCCCTGCCTGCCGCGGCTGGCAGGGTTTGAGCAATTTGGTGAATATTTCTCGACTGCGAATGCGTGGACAGTTGGCACCGTTCGCCAGAACCGATGCCAACCTTTCTACCATATAATGACGTGCAGGGGGCACCCATATGGCGCTTGTATCCGTCTCTTCTTCCGAGCGTGTGCTGCCGGCCTGGACCGATATGCCAGATCCTCGGGAACTATTGGCCACGGCCGATCCTGAGATCTATGATGCAATTGAGTTGGAACGGCAGCGGCAGGCGAAAGGTATCGAATTAATCGCCAGTGAAAACTATGTGTCAGCGCCAGTATTGGCCGCACTGGGCAGTGTGCTGACCAATAAATACGCGGAAGGATATCCAGGTAAGCGCTATTATGGCGGCTGTGATTACGTGGATATTGCTGAGCAGATCGCCATCGATCGGGCCAAGCAGCTGTTTGGCGCCGACCACGCCAATGTCCAGTCTCACTCAGGCGCGCAGGCCAATGCCGCAGTCTACCTGGCTTTGCTCAAGCCGGGTGACGTCGTGCTAGGGTTGAAGCTCGACCATGGCGGCCATTTGACCCACGGCTTTCGGCTGAACAGCTCGGGCCAGCTCTACGATTTCCATCACTACGGCGTCAACCAAGAGACCGAATGCATTGACTACGATGAGTTGGAGCGCATGGCGGTGGAGCTGCGTCCCAAGCTGATCGTGGCCGGCGCCAGCGCCTACCCACGCTTCTGGGACTTCCCCCGCATGCGGCAGATTGCCGACAAGATCGGCGCCCAGCTGATGATGGACATGGCCCATGTCGCCGGTCTCATCGCCGCCAAGCTCCATCCAGATCCCGTGCCCTATTGTGACATCGTGACGAGCACGACGCACAAGACATTGCGCGGGCCGCGCGGTGGTCTGATTCTCTGTAAGCAAGAGCTGGCCAAGGATATTGACCGGGCTGTCTTTCCCGGCACCCAGGGTGGCCCTTTGATGCACGTCATTGCTGCCAAGGCGGTGGCTTTCGGCGAGGCCCTGAAGCCGGAATTCGTCACCTACCAGCGCCGTGTGCTGGAAAACGCCCAGGCGCTGGCCCGCACACTCCAGGAAGAAGGGCTGCGCATTGTCAGCAGCGGCACCGACAACCATCTTATGCTTGTGGACCTGAGTGTGCTGGGCACCGACAGCACTGGCAACGAGATTACCGGCAAGCTGGTTGAGAAGGCGCTTGACAAATCCGGCATCCACTGCAACAAGAACATGATTCCGTTCGATACCAAGCCGGCTTTGACCACGAGCGGAATCCGCCTGGGAACGCCAGCGGCGACCACGCGTGGGCTGGGTATTGCCGAGTTTGAGAAAGTAGGCCGTCTGATCGCCGCCGTGGCCAAAGCGCCGGCGGACAGCGATCTGCAGGCGCAGACGCGGCAGGTGGTGGCGGATATGATGCGCCGCTATCCCGTTCCCGCCTAGGACCGGCCGCCGCCGTCGATCGCCGGTTACTGCATGATTACGAACCGGGCTCCACCTTGGACGCCCGGTTTATCGTTTGTTTGGGCAGAAGATCATACAAGCCGCATTACATTTAGAAAGACGAATCGGTCCTTAGTCGCCGTTTCGCACCAACCTGTCCTCCTCTCACCCAGCAAAAGAGCGTGTCTATGAGTGTAGACAACATTCCTCTGGCCCGACGCCTGTTTGGCAGCCGTGAGCAGACCGGCTGGTACTTCTACGATTGGGCCAATTCGGCCTTTTCTACCACCGTGGTCGCTGTCTTTTTGGGACCCTATCTGACTGGCGTGGCCAGGGCCGCGGCCGATGCCACGGGCTTTGTGCATCCGCTTGGCATCCCCATCCGCGCTGATGCGTTTTATCCCTTTGTGGTCTCGTTGTCGGTCGTGCTGCAAGTACTGATCCTGCCTGTTATTGGCGCGGTAGCCGATTATACCCATCTGAAGAAGCGCATCATGGGTGTCTTTGCCTATATAGGCGCGATTGCGACGGTGGGTCTTTACTTTTTGAACGGTGACAACTATTTGCTGGGCGGGCTGTTGTTTCTGGTAGCGAACCTGAGCTTCGGCGCGTCCATCGTCTGTTACAATGCCTTCCTACCCGACATTGCCGCGCCCGACGACCGTGATCGCGTCTCGTCCATAGGATGGGCCCTTGGTTACTTGGGCGGCGGCATTCTGTTGGCGCTGAACCTGGTGTTTTTCCTGTTTAGCGACCGCTTTGGCGTCAGCCAGATCGACGCCGTGCGGATCAGCCTAGCGTCGGCCGGTCTCTGGTGGGCGATTTTCGCCCTGATTCCGCTGGCAGCGCTCATCAACCGCCAACCGCGGCGCCAGTTGCCCCCCGGCGAACGCTATCTCACCGTCGGCTTCAAGCAACTGTTCCGTACCCTGCGCAAGATGCCCCAATATCCGCAGACATTGCTTTTCCTGGTTGCCTATCTCCTCTATAACGATGGCATCCAGACTGTGATCTCGTTGTCTTCCCAATTTGGGAGTGAAGAGCTGAAGATGAGCGCGAGCGAGCTGCCGCCGCTCTTTCTCATGGTACAGTTTGTGGCGTTTGGGGGCGCGCTCCTATTTGGCATGATTGCCCGGCGGTTGGGCGCCAAGCGCACGATCCTGATTAGCCTGTTGATCTGGACAGGGGTGACCATCTTCGCCTACTCGCCCCTCTTGGCTACTGGCCAGCAGTTCTTTATGCT
Organism: Caldilineaceae bacterium; assembly: GCA_019455155.1. Lineage (GTDB taxonomy): Bacteria > Chloroflexota > Anaerolineae > Caldilineales > Caldilineaceae > JACFMY01. The sequence goes on along the minus strand of JACFMY010000020.1, from coordinate 19,936 downwards.
GGCGGCTGTTATCGCCCTGGTGTTGGGCGGCAGCCAGGCGTTGAGCCGTTCCCTCTTTTCACAAATGATTCCCCAAGGGCAGGAAACTGAATACTTCAGCCTCTACGAGATCTCCGAACGGGGCACAAGCTGGCTGGGGCCGCTGCTCTTTGGGCTGGCCATCCAGCTAACCGGCAGCTATCGCCTGGCCGTGCTCTCGGTTGGCATCTTCTTCGTGGCCGGCCTGATTCTGTTGCCCCTGGTCAATGTGCGCAAGGCGATTCTGGAGGCGGGGAACGAGGTGCCGGAGAAGGTCTGATCTGATGAAAGGAGGGGATTGGCCAGGCCAGATGCACGGGTTGCGTCCCGTCGCACCAACCTGACCAATCCCCTTTCTCCTGAGTGGTCGTCTTGCGTTGCTAGATATCCGTCAATTGTGCTTCCGTAGTAGCGACTCCAGTCGCTTTGGACAACTGAAGAACGACTGAAGCCGTTACTACAGAGTTACTACAGAGCCACTACAGAATGGCAATTGACAGAGTATCAGCGCGGCACGAAACAGATCTGCTCTGGCGCCAGCGCGGGGTGGTTGTAGCCGAAGTGGTCGGTAATCTGCCACGTCAACGTCTCTTTGTCGAAGATGGACTGAACAGCCTGGCAGGCAGCCCCTGAGTCGCCTGACTCTTCGAGCGAGTCCAGCCATTGCGCGGCGGCGCGGGCGTACGGGCTGTCCGGCTGGCCCTGTTCGAGGGCGGTGAGGTCTGCACGGGCAGCCGCCACGTCGCCGTTAAGTGCCTGCGCCTGGATGAGGCGGAAGGTGGCCAATCCCTGGAGCAGCTTCAACTCTTCAGTCGCCGGCACACCAAAGATGGAGCAGGCGCGCAACGCAGGATTCAGACTGTCCCCGTAGAGCTCGATAGCAGACCCATAGCCAATCGCATCCGCGGCCTGCAGCGCCACATCGGCCTCCACCAGCCGCAGCCCCAGACAATCATTGCCATCTTCTTCCCGATCGTAGGTCCAGCTCAGGCGGCGGAACGGCTGCCCGCCAACGCTCTGCCAGATCTCCGTGTGGGGAACTTCCAGACCACCCTCGGGGGTGCCGCTGATGCCGCCTTCCAGTACCAGCGCCTTGCCCAAGCCCGGTGCATCGTCCGGCAGATCCTGGACGCGGGCTGTGCCCTCGGCGATAGTGGCGCCGGGCTCAATGATGGAGACATACTCCTCCCCATCAGGGTCCCAGGTGACCGCCTGCACTTCCTTGACGCAGAAGGTCGAGCAACCTTCGATGGTCCAGCTTAGGTCAATCGCGCCGTCGCCGTTCAGATCACCGGCTGCCAACAGCGTGGGCTGGCCGTAGACATCGGGCGCGTAGACCAATGTATAGCTGCCATCCCCTGTGCCATGGAAGAGCAGAACCGCGCCCTGTGCGCCGCCCGGTCCAAAGCCCAGGTCGCTCACGATAGTGGGCAGGAAAAGAGCATCGCCGATGCCGTCGCCATTCAAGTCCTCGATCAGCATGCCCCCGCGGTCGTCGGCCATGCCGTCGCACAGGCGCAGCCAGGTCTCGATGACCAAGGGATCGCCGCCCGCCACCTGGATCAGGTCGGGCAGGGCGTTGGCGTAGCCGTCAAGGGTCGTGGGGCAGTCGGGCAGCTCGCCTTCCTGGCCGGGCACCGGCGCCACCACCGCGCCCACATCAGCCGTCGCCGTGAGCGTAGCCAGTGGCGTAATCGTCTCACCAGCCTGTACTGCCGGTGCCGGCGCTACCTCCGTGGCCTCTGCTGCGCCCGGCACTTCGATGTCGAGAATAGGACAGAGCTCTTCGGCTGTGATGGTGGGATTGCCGTAACCGTAGTCAGAGAGGCTCTCATACGTAGCCGGATTTGATTGGGCAAAACGGGTTACCGCCGCGCAGGCTGTGGCAACATCATTACCGCTTCGCTCGTAGGCGTCGAGCCAGGTCTCGCCCATTGCCGTGTAAATCGAGTCGGGATAGGCGTCTTGAAGCTGTGCGATGGATTCGGCGGCTTCCTCCGGGCTGCCGGCATAGGCGTTGATGACCGCCAGACGGAAGAGGCTGAAGCTGCGCAGCTCCTCCAGCTCGTTTTCATGCTGCCAACACTTCACCAGGTTGCGGTTGGTCACCGCTTCGTTATACATCTCCCGCGCCTGGACAAGACCGATCTCGGCGAAGCGCTCCAGCGCTTCACCGGCATCCAGAACTTTGAAGTAGAGGCAGTTGGTTCGTTCGTAGGTTGTATCCTGTAGGGCATAGGGCGCGCCCTCCACGCTGCTCCACACTTCCGTGCGGCTACGTTGCGGGCCGGCGCCGACACTGCCATACACGCCGCCCTCCAGGATGATCTCTTTGCCCTGGCCCTCTGGACGCACGTCGTCGAGTGAGACTTCGGCATAGGCCATAGTGACCGTGCGCTCTGTCCAGTTGCGCCAGGCCGTGCCATCCCAGCTGCGCACACTGACCGCATCGAAACAGGTGCTAGCGCCACAGGTTGTGTCAACCCAGACGACGTCTGGCTGGCCGTCATCGTTGATATCGTCGGTAGCCAGAATGGTGACTTTGCCCGCGGCGCGCGCCCGGTAGCTCATGGCAAAGCCATCGCCGGTGCTGGTAAAGAGCAGCAGGTCTGTCTCCGGCATGGCGGCATCGGACTGCGGATTGACGACAACCACGGCCAAATCGTCCACGCCGTCGCCGGTCCAATCTGCCTGGCGTACGTTGTTCTCATCCAGCGCTTCGCACTCACTCAGAAACGCCAATACCGCATCCGTGCCATCTGGTGCCTTTGCCATTTCGGCCAATTGCGCCGGATAGGCTGCGAGCGCCTCGGGACAGTAGGGACCGGGCTCTTCAATCGCTTCTGGCGTCGCTTCAGCAGGCTCGGTGGCAGCTTCCTCTACCGGCTCGGGAGTCGCTGCCTCCGTTGCCTCTTCGACCGGCTCCGGGGTCGGCTCTGGGGTTGCTTCTTCGGCCGGCTCCTCGGTTGGCGCCGCAGTCGCCTCTTCGGTCGGCTCCTCGGTTGGCGCCGCAGTCGGCTCCTCTGTCGCTTCCTCGGCCGGCGCCAGGGTTGCGGGAGCCGTGGCCACTTCGGTGGCAGTAGGCGCTGGGCCAGCCGGCGCCAATGTCGGCTCCGTCGCTTCCGTGCCCGCTACCGTGGGGATAATGAGCTGCTCCCCCCGGAAGAGCACCAAACCTGGCCGGATCGACCGGGGATTGGCCGCGCGCAGCAGGTTTGGGCTGACGCCGAACTTTTGGGCGATGCTGTTCCACGATTCGCCTGGCTGCACTGTGTAGACCAGGGGGCCGGCCGTGGCCGTCGCGGTGCCTGTGGCCGCCGCGCCCGCGGGCGTACCGCGCGGCTGGGGCACCGGCACAACCAGCTGCTCGCCCACAATCAGCCACCCGCTCTGGCGAACTGCCTGTGGATTCGCCGCCTGGAGTTGGACAATGCTGACGCCTGTATTGCGAGCAACACTGGTCCATGAGTCGCCGGGTTGAACCGTATAGGTATAGGCTACGCTCACCGTCGCGGTCGAAGTGGCGGACGGCGTTGGCGTGGCAGTCTGTGCCGAGACGCCACTTCCCGCTGCCAGCAACAACGCACCCGCAAACAGCAACACGGCCAGCGCAAACACAGCAAATGGGAGATACGTCTGCCGCATGGATGTCCTGCAATCGCGCTTCATGGTTTACCTCCCAGCAGGCTATCTTGTTTCAACGGTTGTAGATCGATTGAACTACGGGGTCCTAGATTTGGCGCCTGGCGGGCAATCTACCGCGCGGCCCAGGTGCAGTCCACAAAGTGGGGCGCGCGGAGATCTCCCGATCGCTAGCTGCTTTATTGGTATGTAATGTCCGGAATCTCTTGCACGACCTGTATCCAACTCTGGCCCGGTCTGAGGGGGATGGGAGCTTCCCCCGGCCCCAGCCAGCGGGGCGGCTCTACCTGGTTGGCGCGCCAGGTGCCTTCGTATACCATGCCATCACGGAAGACGCGCAGGTCACCAAACTCATGGAGCTTGATATCGACGCCTTTGGTGCCCAATGTATCCTCGACAATGTCAGTCAGCTCGTGGGTCGCCGCGATGACGATCACATTCGACGCCAGGATCGGCTGGTTGGTGGCCGGGTCGAACTGCTGTTCGCCGCCCTGGAAACGAATGTAGCCACGCCGTGCAGAGTCATAGCGCCACTCCACGCCGTTGCCGCCAGGGTAGGAGATATCGATGATCGTCGCTTCGCCGGCCGCATTGCCTGGTACTGCCTCGCTGAACTCAAAGCCAGGTTTGTCCCAGGCAGTGTCGATACCCTCGTCAGCCAGCCACTCGCGGACGCCATCTGTACGCGCCTGCAGCCGCGTGCGGTAATCGGTGCCCAGATTCAGGAAATAGCGGGTGTTGGATGGATCGTCTTTGTCGGCGTCGAGATAGGGGAACCCTACCTCCATCTTGAGCAAATAACGGATCGGATCGCTGCCGCCTGAACAGGCGAGTACGCCGCCGTACATCTGGACCATCCAGATATTGGGGTAGCGTGCTGAGCGGACTGGGCCCACACGTTCGGCGTCGTGGCTCTGATACATGGCCGTGATACGCGTCAGCGTGAAGCCATCCACGATGTATTCGTAGACGAGATCGGCCAGGCTCAGCCCCCAATGGGCACTGCGGCCGGCCGCATCGTTGTTGATACAGATGAAGATGGGCAGCTCTTTCAGTTTAGCTGGATCGCTCGCGGGAAGGCCGGTAAAGGGAGCGATGTTTTCGGGTTTTGGCGTAGGTGTGGCCGGCTCCGGCGTCGATGCCGGTAGCGAGATCTGAGCCGCTTGGGTAGGCGTCGCCGTCGGATTGGCGGCAGCGCCAGACGGGAACGGTGTTTTGGTGGGGGTTGGGGTCGGCGCCGGCCCTGGCCCGCAGGCGGCCAGGAAGAGGCTGGCAGTGATCAACAGGACAAACGAAATCGTATACAATCTGGCATGAAACATAGCGGCTGACCTGGATAATCTTATGTAGGCAGCAAAAACGGCGGCTTCGGCCCGCCAATCGGGCCGGCTCATTCCATCAGCGGGCCGGGGGCAACGGCACAGAGGTCGAGCGTACAAACGCGTGAAAGAGCTCCCTGAGCCGTTGCGTCTTGGGGCCAGGGCGTCCGGCGCCCACTCCGATCTCGTCGACGCGCACCACGGGCATAACCTCTTTGGTCGTGCTCGTAATAAAGACCTCGTCCGCTTCGGCGATTTCCGAATAGTACACGGGACGCTGCACGACGTCGTAGAGATCCTCGGCTAGCTCCAACACGGTGGCCCGGGTGATGCCGTCGAGCACGCCCGCGCCCGCGGTGATCAGCTGGTCTCCCTTGAACATAAAGAGATTGCAGGTCGTGCATTCCGTGATTTGGCCGTCCGGCGCCCGGTAGAGCGCTTCGATGGCCCCCTCTTTGCGGGCCCGCTGCAAGCCCATGATGGCTGGGATGTAATTCAGGCTTTTTACCGTGGGCATGAAGCGCTCGAAATCTACGCTGATCAGCGTGGCGCCGTCGCTGTAATAGTGGTCCGCAGGCAGCCGTACTGGCGCCAGCATCACCAACAGCGTCGGGGCGCCCTCGGGCATCAAGAAGCTACTCGATGCGCCGCCGGTTACGACAATCCGGATCGTAACGTCGGTGGCGTCATTGCGCTCCATGGTGGCATAGACAATGCGCTCAAGCTCTTCTACAGTCCACGGCAAAGGCAGGTCGATCTGGGCGGCGGAGCGCTCCAGGCGCAGCAGGTGCGGGCGCAGGCCAAAGGGCGCCGTACCGTAGGTGCGCAGTACCTCGAAGATACCGTAGCCGCGCACAAGCCCCAGGTCGTTTAGCCCCACCGCGGCCTGGCTGGCTGGTACGAACTCGCCATTGACATAGTAAGTGTAGTCGGGCATGGATAACACCTTAACGTTCTAGAGCGTTCCTTAGGGGCGAACGTGCCAATCGCCCAGGCAGACCCATTTGTAGGTCGTGAGCTCTTCCAACCCCATGGGACCGCGGGCGTGCAGTTTCTGGGTGCTCACGGCCACCTCGGCGCCCAGCCCAAATTGGCCACCGTCGTTGAAGCGTGTGCTGGCGTTGACAAAGACGGCTGACGAGTTGATGGCGTCCACAAAACGGACCGCGTGCTGCCAGTCGTTGGTGAGAATACCGTCGGAGTGTTCCGACCCATGATCGTAGATATGCTGGATGGCGCTTTCCACGCCGTCTATGATCTTGACGCCCAGGATCAGCGCCATCCACTCCTGATCGAAGTCGTCGGGTCCGGCCTCGACCACCTGCGCAGTGCTGGCCGCGCGGCGGAGCATCTCCAGCGCCGCGCCGTTTGCGCGCAGCTCGACACCCCGCGCGGCCATGCGTTCGGCCAGCATGGCCAAAAAGGGCTCCGCGACGGCCTCATGCACCAGCACTGTATCCAAGGCATTGCAGACGCTGGGGCGCTGCACCTTGGCGTTTTCCACCACGTCCAGGGCACGGGCAAGATCGGCGCTGGCATCTACGAACAGATGGCAGACGCCAATGCCGCCGGTAATGACCGGGATCGTGGCCTGCTCCTTGCAGAGCTTGTGCAAGCTGGCACCCCCACGGGGGATTATCATGTCCACATAACGGTCCAGGCGCAGCAGTTGAGTTACCAATGCCCGATCCGGGCTGTCGATATATTGCACGGCCGCCGCGGGTATGTCGTTGCGCGCAAGGGCGGCGTGGATTACTTCGACCAGTGCCAGGTTTGTGCGTAGGGTTTCGCTGCCGCCACGCAAAATGACGGCGTTCCCTGTTTTCAGGCAGAGGGTGGCAATGTCAATCGTGACGTTTGGTCGCGCTTCGTAGATGACACCCAACACGCCGATGGGGATGCGCCGGCGGCTCAGGCGGATGCCATTGGGCAGCAGCCGGCTTTCAAGCTCCGCGCCCACCGGGTCGGGCAGCCCAACTACCTTACGCGTATCGGCAGCCAGCGCGCGGATACGATCCTCGTTCAGCATCAGGCGGTCGAGCAGAGCACTGCTGAGGCCCTTGGCGCGGCCGTCAGCCATGTCCAGCGCGTTCTGCTCCAAGATCTGGGCCGCGCGCGCCTCCAACTCCTCCGCAATCGCCAGAAGCGCCCTATTTTTGGCATCGGTCGTCATGGTGGCAAGCTGGCGGCTTGCCGTCCTGGCGGCTTGCCCCATCTGCTCCAGGTCGACCGTTCGTTCCATGATCATTGCCATCGTTCCCTCCCAAAGCACTGGTTAGACAGCTGGCAGCGTGGGTTCCATAGACTGCCGGCGCCAGGTTCGGCTGTGACGTCCAGTACTTTACCACAAAGTGCGCTTTCCGCCATAAGAGCACGCGCATTCTGGGGCAGTGGCAGGCTGGCAGCCGCGCACGGCGAATGTCTAGAAAATACCGCTACCTTACAAAGCGACGCAAGAAATGACAGTTAAATGAAAGGATTGTAAGGCTGGATGCGTGTTAAGATCGGCTCGACACGACAAATTCAGTATGGGGGATCGGTGAAACGCATTTCCATTTTTGTAGCGGGCATCCTGTTGGCACAGATGGTGTTGATTGCGTTGGCTTCCATGCCGGCCGTGGCCAGTGGAAGCGGCACGATTGCAGGCAGTACGTGGCATGACGTAAACGGCAACCAGCAGGCCGAAGTGGGGGAGCCACAGATCGGCGCGACGTTGGTCTATGTTCAATCGGTTGATGACCCGAGCCGTCTCTATGTCACACAGGCAGACGCCCAGGGTTTTTATGTCGTTACAGATCTCCCCTACGGCGCATACCAGGTGTGGGCCCAGGATGCAGACCTCAACAGCACAGCGCCGCGCTTGATTACCATCGGTGAAGTCAATGGCGCTGTGAGTGTCGATCTAGGGTTTATCTATGACCTGAGCAACGACCTCCAGCTGATGGCAGTGAGACAGGTCTTCCTGCCCTTAGTGACGCAATAGGCTATCCCGAAGCCCGGGCGTGGTGGGTCATGGGTGCGGCAAGACGGCACTCGATGGCTGCACCGAACCATCTAACGCTTTCTACAACCAGCATCGCGGCTTCGACGGTAACATCCATCCAACATAATCAGAGGGGCTCCGCCGGTGGGGCCCCTCTGATGTTTCTATCGACTGCTGATTAGATCGAGTGCGGGCGCACGGTCAGGTGCGCCGGAAGCGCGCGCGCAGCATGTCCCAACGCTTGGGTTTGAGCTCCTCCATCGGGATCTCCTGCCGCGCCTCGATGGCAAAGAGGATGTTCAGCCGATCGCCCTCGTATTTGGCGCCGCTGATGTCCAGGCGGGCAAGTCCAATGGGCAGGGCTACGTTGCGTTTCCAGTTACCAATGCGGATCACCAGCTCGTCAAAGACGCTGCGGTGGAGATGGATCTCATCGCGTTCCACCAGCGGTAGCGGCAGGCTCAGCACATATTGGCCGTCACGGCGGAAGACCTCCTGGGCTTTGCCTTCATAGTAACGAGTCGTGGGATCGCCCGTGCTGCCACGTTTCGGGTTTTCACCGAAGACGGTTCTGGCCATCAGGCTGAGCATCTCCATCCCCGTCACTTCCTGTTCGAAGAGCGGCACCTCGAAGATGGGCAGGGGGTGGAAGCACTCCTGGACAAGCTCCATGTTCTGAGCCTGGGAGGCCTTCCACAGGTCGAAGTAGCTGTCCACAAGCCCGCGCGGGAAGACACGATTGCAGATCACCGCGTCGACCGAATAGCCGTACAGGCTGAGGTAGGTGTAGGCGCGCTGGGCTTCTTTGACCACCATCTTCTCCGGGTTGAGGACCACCCGCATGCTGCTGATACTGCTGTCGCCCAAGAGCTCGCTCATGCGCTCCAAATAGCCGATCAGCTCTTCGATGCTGTCGAAGAGTTCCTCGCCGGGGATCGGCATATCGGTCATGCGCTGGACCACTGGCCGCGCGATCTGGATCGTCTTGCGCTGGAACGGAAAGATCTTTTCGATATACCAGCGGGCAATATCCGGGAAGCTAAGCAACTGGAGGGTTGAGCCGGTAGGCGCGGCGTCGATGATGATCACGTCATAGTTGCCGCTGTCTGCCAGCGCCGTGATCTGCATGAGGCTGGCCAGCTCTTCCATGCCGGGCAACACGGCCGTCTCCTCTGCCACCAGCCCATCCATGCCCTGCCACATGAAGAGGGCGTTCAGATAGCTCTGTACCGTGCCCCAGTAGTGATCCATCTGGCTGAGCAGGTCGATCTCCTGGCCCCAGAGGTTGGGCGCCAGCTCGGTCAGCTTGCTGCCGATATGGACATCGAAACTGTCACCCAGACTGTGGGCCGGATCGGTGCTTAACACGGCTGTTCGGTAGCCCAGCTCGGCGCAGCGCACCGCAGTGGCTGCGCTGATGCTTGTCTTGCCAACGCCACCTTTCCCTGTATATAGGAGAATCCGCATGGCTGTTCCTCAACTCCTGGTCTCTTTTCCAGGCGGCCATGGCCGCGACAACTCCGGCCGGTACAGTCCGGCACGCCCGGTTCGATTCACGAGTATACCACAGCGCGGGCGTCGAACCAGGTCCATTGGATGCCATTGCGGTGACGTATTTGGCCACGGCGACCCAATGCAGATCTGTACCACGGGACTCGCTTGTCCTACCGGGGATTGCTAGTCGCTTTCCAGCAGCGGTAGCTCGCGCACCGATTCGGCTATTTGGATCGCGCGTGCCTGAGAAACGTCGGTTTCCAGCCGGTAGGTGACGCTGCCATCCGTCCAGATCAGGACATGGCCTTTGACCAGCCAGCGGAGCGCCAGCTCGCCGTCACCCACTTGAACCAGGTAGGGGCCGGTGGTCCAGAGGGCAGGCTCGCCATGCACCGTTACCGGCACGACTTGCTCCGGCGCCGTCTTGTAGGCGATGGCAGGTGAGGTCAGCAACGTAAGGCTCATGCGCACGCGGCTTGGCTCTTCCGGGTCGCCCCAAACCAGCACGGCCGCGGGCCCGTCCAGATCCTGGACAAAGACATAGTCGGGCGGGCCAATATCAGCGGGGTCGGTTGGCGCCGCGAGGGCGAACGGCAGCTGCGCCTGGGCTTCGACCAGGGTTGTCCGCCCGCCCAGATCGACAAGCGATGCCAGTGGCGTCGCCGTGGCCATGGCCGTAGGCACCGGCATGGGGGCTGGCAGAATACGCACGACGCCGATCTGGATGATCTCCCACACCCAAGCCCGCACTGGCGTCACCGCAAGCAACGCCAGCACGACCAACGCAAACGCAACGGCTGCGGCCCGCGCCAGGCGCCACCCGCGGCGCGCGCGGGCGGGGGATATAGCAAGACGGCCGGCGAGATTGGGCGTGCGCGGATAGGGGTATTGCTGTGCGGCCGCGTGCACCACAGCTTCCCACTCTTCCATCGAACTATGCTGTTGAGATCTGGCGCCCTGTTCGTCCATCATGGCTGTTCTGCAAGAACCATCTCGTCGCGCAGCCGCGTCAGGGCACGGTGAAGGCGTGACTTCACTGTGCCTGGAGCGACATCCAGCACGGTTGCCGTTTCTTCCACTGACAGGTCAAGGTAGTAGCGCAGGTAGATGATCTCCTGGTCGGGCCGGGCAAGACGGCCCACGGCCGCGCGCAGGACAAGGGCATCAGCAACCGTGGTTGGGTTCGTGCCCTGCCACACGTAAGGAGTCTGGGTACTGGCGTAACGGCGCAACGCCGCCAGGTAGCGTCGCAGCGAGCGCTGCCGGTTGTAGGCGAGACGCCGGGCGATCTGCAGCAGCCAGGGACGCAATGGTTTGGCCGCGTCAAAGCGCGGCAGCGCCCGGTACGCGCGCAAAAACGTATCCTGGGCCACGTCTTCAGCGTCGCTGGAGTCGCCCAACAGCAAATATGCAAGTCTGAACACAGCGTCCTGGTGGGCGTGCACAAGCGTAGTCCATGCTGTCGCATCGCCGCGCAACACCCGCTGGACAATGTCACCGTCGCTCACGTGAGGAACCCCGATCGGACTGTTCACGGATTATACACCGGAACCGGGGCAATGGTTCCGGCGATGCGAAGGGCCATGCGAGGGATGGACGGGCGCGCGCCTGCCGCGCTCGTCTGCTGCTGCCTGCCGTTCGCTGATCGCCCCGACCGCACGCTATAATGGCAGCGATGCGCGTCGTGATGGTAAGCAAGGCGCTGGTTGCAGGCGCCTACCAGCGGAAAGCCGAAGAGATCGCCCGGTTGGGTGTAGAGTTGACTGTGCTTGTACCCCCGAACTGGGGCGATCGCCGGGGGCGGCAGGTGGCTGCCCCGCGGTACACAGACGGCTACACCTATCGCGTGATCCCTGTCCGCTTCAACGGCCATTTTCATCTGCACTTCTACCCTACAATGCGTGCCGAGCTGGCGGCGCTGCGCCCCGATCTCCTCCATATGGACGAAGAGCCCTACAATCTGGCAACCTGGCACGCCATCCGCGCGGCGGCTGCCCTGCACATTCCGGCCACCTTCTTTACCTGGCAGAACATCCGCCGCCGCTATCCGCCTCCCTTTGCGTGGCTGGAAAAGGCGAACTATCGCCGGGTACGCGTGGCCATCGCGGGCAGCGAAGAGGCAGCCGCGGTGCTGCGCGCCAAGGGCTTTGCCGGTGACGTGGCTGTGATTCCACAGTTTGGCGTCGATCCAGCGCTCTTTAGCCCGGCTGACGCGTCACCCTCTGCTCCGCTCCCCGCACGGCCGCTGCGCATCGGCTACGCTGGGGGCTTACTGCCCGAAAAAGGGGTTGATCTGTTACTGCAGGCCTGCGCCGGGCTGCAGGGCGCGTGGCAGCTGACAGTGGCGGGCGAGGGCAGCGAGGCCGCCGCACTGCAGGCGCTGGCCAACCGGCTCGGCATTGCGGGCCAGGTCCTGTGGCGGGGCCGGGTGGACAGCGCGGCCATGCCGGATCTGTACCGTGAGTTGGACGTGCTGGTGTTGCCAAGCCGGACTCTGCCCAGTTGGAAGGAGCAGTTTGGCAGGGTGCTCGTTGAGGCCATGGCCTGCGAAGTGGCTGTCCTGGGCAGCGACAGCGGGGAAATCCCCCAGGTCATCGGCCCGGCCGGGCTACTCTTCCCGGAGAACGACGCCGGCGCGCTGGGCGCTCAGCTCCAGCTGTTGTTGGACGAGCCGGCCAGGCTACGGGAGCTGGGCAGGTTGGGCCGGCGCCGTGTGTTGGAGCGGTTCACCATGGCCCAGGTTGCGGCGCGGACGCTAGAGGTGTACCGCCAGCTGGTGGAGGCGGGGCCATGCACGTAGCGATTGACGCCCAGCTTTTGAGCGAGGAAGCGAGCTACCGTAGCGCCGGCGTCAGCAACTACAGCCGCCAACTGCTGCACGCGTTGGGTGAGCTTGTGCAGGCTGGTGTGACCGCCCATTCCTTCACGGCATATGTCCATACGCGGCGTTTTCAGGCGCCGGGCATAGCCCTGGCGCGCACGCGTCTGCCGCTCGAGCGTCCCGAGCTACGTATCCTGTGGGAGCAGTGCGCGTTACCCTGGCATCTACGTGCCGGGCATGCAGATATCGTGCATGGCCTTGTTAATGTGCTGCCGTTGGCGACACGGGCGCCGGGTGTGGTGACGGTACACGACCTCTCTTTTATGCGCACGCCGGGCAAGCTGCCGCCGCTCAAACGGGCCTACCTGACGCTGCTCTGCCGTCTCAGCGTGCAACGGGCGGCGCAGATTATTGCCGTCAGCCAGCAGACCGCGGGAGACCTGGCGGAGTGGCTTGGAACTGCCCAGGGCAAGCTCACCGTTGTTTATAATGGTGTTGCTCCCGAATTTTCGCCGCCGCCGCCTGAAGCGATGGAGCGAATCCGTACGCAGCGGGCGCTGCCGCAGCGTTTCTTGCTCTATGTGGGCACGCTGGAGCCGCGCAAGAACCTGGAGGTACTTGTGCGCGCCTACAGTAGCTGGCGACAGCAGGCTGGGCCAACTGGTCACGATGTGGAGCTGGTGTTGGCCGGCGCCAGGGGGTGGTACTACGACGAAATCTTTGCCGCGGTCCGGGAGCTGGGATTGGAGCACAATGTCCATTTCCCCGGTTTCATCCCGACGCATGAACTGCCGGCCCTCTATGGGGCGGCTGAAGCCTTCATTTATCCCAGCTTGTTTGAAGGCTTTGGTCTGCCGGTCCTGGAAGCGATGGCCTGTGGCGCGCCGGTAATCTGTAGCCAGGCGCAGAGCCTGCTTGAGGTGGCGGGTGACGCGGCGCTGACCTTTCCCCCCCATGACGTGACCGCGTTGGCGCACGCCATACAACTGCTCTTGACGCAACCGCGGCTCCGTGAGAGATTGCAGAAAGAGGGCCGTGACCGCGCCGCGCGCTTTTCGTGGCGCCGTACCGCGGAGGCGACGCTGGCAGTCTACGACCAGGCAGCTGCAGTGTCCGGCCGGTAGCGGATTGCTAGCCGCACAGTCCGCGCCTGGCCAGCGAACCAGCATGGGATATGACTCGCTTTGGATGCCAACTTGTGACAATGGTCATTCGCTGGCAAAATAACGTTCTAGCACCGGTGACGCAGGCTTTGCCAGTAGTGTGTGTAAAGCCCGATAGACATGGCGACGACCGATAACTTGAATCTTTCCGAACACGCCGCACAGGGCAACGTGCTCACCAAGCCACCACGACAGCTGCGCGAGAGCAGATTTGCTGCTTTGGTGCGACAGGTGCCTCCTTCGATGTGGAAGCACGTGTTGGTCGGTTCTGATGCCCTGTTGATCTTTGTTGCTTTCATCACTGCCTACCTGTTGCGTTACCGCGCCCAACTCTTCTTCAGCGTCGATCCCGCATCCCAGTTACCGTTATGGGGCTACATGCCGCTGGCCATATCGCTTGTGGTGGTGTTGCTCATTGCCTTTCGCTTTTCTTATGTGTATCCATACAAACCGGGCCGGAGCTGGGTGGAAGAGACGTGGCGGATTGCCACCGCGTCGACCTTTGGCGTCATCATCCTGATCGTCGTCAACCTTGTCTTTCGACCTGTGCTCTACAGTCGCCTGGTCTTTCTCTATGCGGCGGTCCTGGTTACGGCCTATCTGGGGATCAGCCGGCTGATCATCATGGCCGCCCGCAGCCATCTGCGCCAGTATGATATTGGAGTGGACCGGGTGCTGCTGGTGGGAGCCGGCGACGTTGGTCGCATGGTCATGCGCACCGTGGCGGCGCGGCCCGATTACGGCCTGAAGCTCATTGGCTTCCTCGACGACAACCCGGCCAAGAGCCGGACCGATGTCGGCCGTTTCAAAGCCTTGGGGCCCGTGGACAACGTGCGCGAGGTCATCGACACGTACCAGATCGATCGGGTGATTATCTGTTTACCCTGGCAGACCCATCGCACGATCCAGCGGCTCCTGCGCGAGTGCGAGACGCTGAACGTAACGGCTTTTGTCGTGCCGGATCTCTTCCAGCTCACCAAGAACCAGATGCTGGTCGAAGAACTCAACGGCATTCCGCTCCTGGCCACACGTAGCATTTCCATCCAGGGGTGGAATCTTATCTTGAAACGCACGTTTGATCTGGTGGTCGGCGGGCTTATGACATTGGTTGCGCTGCCCATTGGTGCGGTGATTGCCCTGGCCATTCGTCTGGATACGCCGGGACCTGTGCTCTATTCGCAGGTGCGGGTTGGCCGCAACGGCAAGGAGTTCCGCTGTCTGAAGTTCCGCTCCATGGTGAGCAACGCCGATGCACTCCGGGAGCAGGTAGCGGCCATGAACGAATCGACCGGCCCGCTCTTCAAGATCCGCAACGATCCGCGTCTGACCCGCGTCGGGCGTTTCATCCGCCGCTACAGCCTCGATGAGCTGCCCCAGCTGATCAACGTGTTGCGTGGGGAGATGAGCCTGATTGGGCCGCGGCCCAACCTTCCCCACGAGGTCGCCCAATACCGCGACTGGATGATGAAACGGCTCTCCGTCAGTCCCGGTTTGACGGGGCTGTGGCAGGTCAGCGGCCGCAGCGATCTTGCGTTCGACGAAATGGTGTTGTTGGATATCTATTACGTTGAGAACTGGAGTATGGGACTCGATTTGAGTATTCTGCTGCGCTCTGTGCCAGCCGTGCTCCGGGCCAAGGGCGCATATTAGGTTTGGCGCTGTGCCTCTCTGCTCACTTACCCCATTTCACGTCCATACCGATACAATGCCCGTTGTTGCGGGTCCTGCCCGCTCCAATGCACGCGACATGCAGCACATTTTGATCCTAATGAGCGATACGGGTGGCGGGCATCGCGCCAGCGCCCAGGCTCTAAAGGCCGGCTTCGACGAGCGCTATCCGCGTCGCTTTCACATTGACATCATCGATCTGCTGTCCGATTATCTGGCCTGGCCCCTGAACCAGGTGCCGAAAGCCTATCCATTTCTCTCCAATGACGCGCCTTGGCTATGGAAGCTGTTATACGGCGGCGGGGGCCATCGCCTGAGCCGCGTCCTGGCCCGGCTGGGCGGTCGCATGTCGGTCAAACGTGTCGGGGCCTGTTTCGATGCCTTTCAGCCTGACCTGATTATTTCGGTCCACCCGCTCATGCAGCATGTGAGCATGCTGGCCTTGGCGCGGCTCGCCAGGCGCATTCCCTATGTCACGGTGGTGACCGACCTCTCTACCTGCCATCCTCTCTGGTTTCATCCCGCGGTGGACGCTACGTATGTAGCGAGCGACCACAGCTGCGCGCTGGCGCGCCAGGCAGGCCTGGATGCGTCACGGCTGCACCTCTTTGGTCTGCCGATCCGGCCAGCCTTTGCCCGGCCAACACGTGCGAGACCGGAATTGCGCCGCAGCCTGGAGATGGACCAGGAGCTGCCGGCCGTGCTGTTGGTGGGTGGCGGCGAAGGGGTCGGGCCCGTGGAGGAGATCGCAACGCAGGTCGCGCTTCGGCTGGCCAACGGGGGCGCACCGGTCGGGCAGCTTGTGGTCATCTGTGGCCGCAACAAGGCCATGCGCGAGCGACTGGCTGCCCGGCGCTGGCCGGTGCCGGCCTTTATCAACGGTTTTGTGGACAACATGCCGGAGTGGATGGCTGCCTGTGACTGTATTGTGACGAAAGCAGGGCCGGGTACCATTGCGGAAGCGCTCATTAGCGGCCTCCCCATCATCCTCAGCGGCTTCATACCTGGGCAGGAAGAGGGCAATGTGCCCTACGTGCTGGACAATGGCGTGGGCGAGTATTGCGCGGACCCGGCCGGCATTGCCGCCATTGTAGCCCGGTGGTTTGGCGAAGAGCGCGCCCATCTGGACGCGATGGCAGCCAAAGCGCGTGCCATGGGCCACCCCCAGGCGACCTTCCAGATTGTCGATTCGATCGTGGCGTTGCTGGAAGCAGAGTAGGCGGGCGCCGTAGCTTTCTGGCGCCGGTCACAGTCGATTTCCAGGCAAGATTCTCCGTCAGGCTTGCCGGCCTGCCACGTTCACTCTCCCAAATGGGTTTCGAGATAGCGCGTGAACGCCCGTCCGATTGCTGTCAGCTCTCCCCAGTTGTCAAAGAGATTGCCAGTAGCATAGCGGCTGTCCCGCGCCGAGTACCAGTTCCAGCGCTGGACGAGGCGATCGTCATCCTGGCTGAATCCAAGCGCCGGGTCGCGCAGGGCAGTGAAGAGGTCAAAGCTTCCCTCCATAAACCGGATCACGCGCTCAGGGGGAAAGCCGTACTCCTCGGGCATGAGGATGCCGTACTCAGTAATCCAGAGGGGCTTTTCCTTCTGGCCGTGGCGCGCCATCCACAGGCGCATGGCCCGCACCTGTTCCTCCACCAGTGTCAGGTCATCGTGGTCCTCTAACGACCAAAGCTCGCCGCTGTGTGGAATGGCAAAACCCGGGGGAATGTTGACTCCCCATTCCTGGCGCGCCTCGCGGAGGACGAAGGCGTGCATGGTCCAGATGTCGACCGGAATCTCCGTCTCATAAAAGGACTGGTAGAAAGCCCAGACGCGGTCCAGATAATGCAGGCGCAGCGGCGTGATCTGGCTGAGCCCGCCAATGGCCACCTTGGCTGTCGGGTCGCCCCCTTTGATGGCGGTATGCGCCCGGTGATAGGCGATGGCATAGATCTCGGGTGGGGTATTGTCTTGCCAGAGCACGTCCGGTTCATTGCCAATGAGCCAGGTCAGCCCGGGGTTTTGGCGGGCTAGATCGCGCAGGGTATCTGTATCCGGAAAGATGCGGCCGTTGCGCATGCGCACCATGGGTACGAACTCAACACCATAGACGGCCGCGGGCCGGATCATGGACGTACGCTGAAAAAGGCCGAAGAAATAGCTGTCGTATTCCAGGTTGGTCGTCCAGTTCAGGAACCACCCTGGGCGGTGGTTGGGCCAATTGAAGTAGCCCAACTCCTGATCGGGGACGCCGACCCCAGCTCGCCACCGCAGGGTATAAGGCGCGGCCGAAACGACCGGCACGACCGTGGTGATTGGGCGCAACGTAAGCGTGTCAGGGGTGTAGTGCCGGCCTTCGTCCGCCGGCATCAGCGTGTCCATCGTCAGGTCGTCGGGAGGCACCCATACCACGGTTCGGCGGGCGATGAGCAGCAGCAGGATCAGCAGGACCAGGCCAACGCTGGCAATGACCCAAAGAAAACGACGCACGTGTGCAGGTTGGCGCTCGAACATGTCGGCAGGAGAGGTAGTGAAGCTAGCTATCTAGGTGATCTGGTGTAGGTTATAGCCAGCACCGGTTATCTTCCCCATGATGCATGGTCTGGTTATGCATGGTCTGGTTATGCATGGTCTGGTTATGCATGGTCTGGCACGGCAAAGGCACGGCGTCGCCGTGCCTTGACCATCGCTATCATACATCAGAACGTAGGGATGGCTCAAACGGCGCTCTTAGCCCCAATTAAATCGTTGAGGCGATCGAGGTTTTTTTCCAGTTGGTCGATGGATTCGCTCAGCGTTGGGCCGCCCTGTCGTGACGCGGCCGGAGGCTCTTCGAGCACCAAGTCCATGGCAGAGGAGTCGCCCGGGCGCTGGCGCAGCGCTTCCAGCTTGGCGCTGACAACGTCAGTATGGACCTCGACGCCATGGCGGCTGAGGATTTGGCGGTATTGGCTCAGGTTCTTCATGAGGCCTACCGATACGGTCTCGAAGCCATGCTGGGCCAGGTGCAGGCGGCTGGCGTAATACATGGGGCTGTGAGAAAACATGCGCTCGTCATCCCAATCGGGCTGGATCAGGATGATGTCCACATCAGGGTACTTGACCTTGAGATTCTTGATGTGATAGCGCAGACTCGAATGTAGCAAGGTGCGTACCGTCTGGTTGACGATCGCCTGCAGACCCTGGTCCCGGATGTAGTGCTGTTCCGGAAAGGCCTTGTTGGCGTTGAGCGGCACCATGGGGTTGATACAGATGACCAGTTTGGCGCCAGCCTCGATCGCCAGATCCAGGCTGGCCGTGCCGTGCAAACCGCCGTCTACATAGTCACGGTCAAAGATGCGCACTGGCCGGTAGAGGACAGGTATGGCGCTGCTGGCGGCCACCGCCCGGCTGATGGGCACCACGCCCTTGCCCCCCTGGCCAAAGACCGCGCGA
The DNA here is from genome assembly GCA_019455155.1 of Caldilineaceae bacterium. Taxonomy (GTDB): domain Bacteria; phylum Chloroflexota; class Anaerolineae; order Caldilineales; family Caldilineaceae; genus JACFMY01. The sequence goes on along the minus strand of JACFMY010000020.1, from coordinate 1,408 downwards.
TTGCCCGTGTCCAGCTCCGTGGCGACGATATAGAGCTCACGCGCGAGAAAATCAAAGCGATTACACCGGCCCGGCATTTCCAGGATCTTGCGGACATAGCGCTCCAGTGCGTTGCCGTCATAGAGACCGGCCGGCAGCACCTGTGCCATTTCCCAGACGATGTCAGAGAGGGCAAAGTCCAGGGGATGGACCAGGGAGCTGAAACCAAGATGCCAGATCGCGCGGGGCAGGTTGAGCAGCCGCCGCATGTACTCGTGGAAATCGGCGCGAAAGATGTCGCCCACACGAAAGCCGCCGATTTCGGGATGGCGGTTGTCGATCAGCTGCATGATCTCATGGGGCGTAAAGCCGTTGGCGATCAAGGCACAGATGAGCGCGCCCGCGCTGGTGCCGACGTAGATATCGAAATCGTTGACCGTTAGCCCGGCCAGCATATCGTTGATCGCCCGCAGGGCGCCGACCTCATAGACCGCGCCCGTGATGCCGCCGCCGGCCAGCACCAATGCTACCTTGCTCTGTTTCTCGTGGAGTTGGGTAGGGGAACGAAGAGCCTGCTGGGGAAGATCGTCACCATTCGTGGGGGGCAGAGCTGCGCCCTCAAGGGTGTGGCCGTTACTCTCCTGGGCATGACTGCCACCTGTCAAACGGGATATTTTCATGTTCGATCGTGTTCAGCCATGGTCCGCCATTGGGCCGTTGTCGTCACTCGCCGGCCTTTGGATCGTTTTCCTCGGCAACTTGCTCCGACGTGGTGTTCGCCTGATGAGCTTCCTGTTCAGCCAGCAGCGCTGCAATCTTGGTGTTGATCTCGTCTAGCTGCGTTTGCAGCCGCTGCAACTCGCGGTTGGTGGGCACATTCAACGTAGAGAGCACATCCTGAAACAGCTCGTCGACCCGCTGCAGCGCCGATGAATCTCCCAGCTTCTTCGCTGCCGCGTTGCCTGCGCCCTGTTCACCCTCTTCTTCGTTGTGCGGCCCCAAATAGAGCGTGCTCAGGAGGGTGCGTCGCATCTGTTCCAGCGTATCGCCCCCTGCCCGAATCAAGTCGGTCAGCAGAGAGCGCGGCAGAAAACCGGAGCCCTTCTTCTCCTGTTCAAAGATGATCTGCGACAGCGTCAGATTGGTCAGATCCTCGCCGCTCTCGTGGTCAATGACAAGCACATCCTGTCCCGCCTGGATCATCTGCGAGATATGTTCGAGCGTGACATATCGCTTTGCTTCAGTGTCGTATAGCTTGCGATTGGGATAGCGCTTGATGACAGGCATAAGTTGATACCGGGAGCGATCCAGGGGCACACACCACCTGATTCATGATAGCATAGCTGGCGCGGCGCGTCAAAACGTCCAGAAAATTGTGACTGTGCCATAGATGGTGAGCAAAATAGGGCCAGCGCCAGCAGGCAGGGGG
>JACFMY010000607.1 GCA_019455155.1 Caldilineaceae bacterium | reverse complement strand
GAAATCGTTGCCATTATCGGTCGCTCAGGGGCAGGCAAATCCACGCTGCTACGTTGCATCAACGGACTACAGCGGGCAACCGCAGGGCGCATCGTGCTCGACGGAGACGAGATCACCGCCATGGACGAGCGCAGCCTGCGCGCCATACGCCGCCATATCGGCTTTATTTGGCAGGAGTACAACTTGATCGAGCGCCTGCCCGCGTTGACCAACATCCTCACCGGACGGCTCGGTTACAACAACCCCCTGCAGAGCGCGTTCGGCTACTTTGACCGCAATCACCGCGCCGTTGCCGTCTACAATCTTGAGCGCGTCAATCTGCTGCACAGGGCACACCATCGGGCCGACAGGCTCTCCGGCGGCGAGAAGCAGCGCGTCGCCATCGCGCGGGCCATGTCGCAAGAACCCAAGATTGTCCTCGCTGATGAGCCGGTCGCCAGTCTCGACCCTGAGTTGGCCCATCAAGTAATGCAGGCGCTGGAGCGTGTTGCGCGTGAAGATGGTGTGTTGACCTTGATTAACCTGCACCAGGTCGAGTTGGCCAAGCGCTTTGCCGACCGCCTGATCGGCATCGCCCAGGGTACGGTCGTTTTTGATGGTCCGCCGGCCGCGCTGGATGATGCGGCGCTGAACCGCATCTATCGCTTTGACCATATGGCCGTCTGAGCTTAACGCCGTCTGAGCCTAACGTCGTCTGAGCCTAACGTCGTCTGAGCTTAACAAAGTGTGCCGTTTCTGGCAGCGTTCTCCATTGAAGGCGGGCGCATGCCAACCATGTTGCGTCGACAGCCGGTGCAAGATGGTCTGGCTACAGGTAGCGGCCCAAGTTTGTCTCCATCCACCGAGTATGGCGAAGAGTTTTATTCGACGGAGAAGTCATGTCCACTGAATCGATTCGTGTTGAAAAAACCCGCTCCATTGACGTGCCAAGGTCTACCCGTGAGGATCTGCTCAATCCCTGGCCGCGCATCAGTCTCCGCCTGACGCTGACGATGCTGGGCCTGGTTGCCTTGTTCGCGTGGGGCATGAACGGTACCGATGCACGCCCCGGCGAGTTGATTGCGGGTATTCCCAACATTATCGACTTCATCACACGTCTCTTTCCCCCCGTCTTTGAGCTGGCCCAAGTCCCCCTGGCTATCCCCACATTCACCCTCTTCGGGTTGACCGTGCCTGAGATCGGCTTTCCTGCTGTCACCGTACCAGTGCCCACGGTCTTGGGCGCGATCATTGAAACGCTGCAGATGGCGATCATCGGCACGGCTGGCGCGGTCATCCTGGCCCTGCCCTTTGGGCTGCTGGCAGCGCGCAATACCGCGCCTCATCCCTGGATCTACCAGGGCACGCGCATGGTGCTTAACGCCAACCGCGCCCTGCCCGAAATCGTCTACGCGCTCATCTTCGTGGCCGCAGTGGGGCTGGGGCCCTTTGGCGGTGTGCTGGCGCTCGCGGTCGGCTCCGTTGGGTCAATGGGCAAGCTTTACGCCGAGTCCATCGAATCGATCGATCCACAGCAGGTGCTGGCGGTGACTGCCACCGGCTCTAACCGGCTGCTCACCTTTCTTTACGCGGTCATGCCGCAGGCGCTGCCTGTTATTGCCTCCTATTCACTGTTGCTGTTCGAAAGCAACATTCGCCAAGCCAGTATCTTGGGTCTGGTGGGCGCCGGCGGCGTCGGCTTTATCATCTCCAAGTATCTTGCCCTATTCCAGTACAGCCGGTTAATGGGCGCCATGATCCTGCTCATTATCACCGTCACGATTATCGACCGCATCAGCGACGCGCTGCGCAAGCGCATTATCTAGTCGAAGCTGATGCCTGCTCATCGCGTGACCGCATCCAATTCCACTTGATTGCCAAATCAACCATCCAAACTCTTGATTTGCTTATTTGAAGGAGAAGATTCCATGCGTCACACCTTGCTCAAAGTGTTGCTGCTGGCAGCAATTATGTCTGTTGTCAGCGCCTGTGCCGTCCCCGCCGCGACGGCGCCATCGGCTCCACCAGCCACTGCAGCTCCTGCTGCTGGCAGCGAGGAACAGGCGGCCGATCCGCGGGCCGATTGGCCGGAAGTCTTCCGCCTTGGCCTCTTTGGCGGCGACGATGCTGACGAAGTGGTCAACAATGCGCAGCCGCTGCGTCTCTATCTGGAGGAGCAGCTAGGCATCCCGGTCGAGGTCTTCACCGGCACCAGCTATTCGGCCGTGATCGAGGCCATGCGTGCTGACCGCGTGGATGCCATGTCGGTCGGTCCCTTTTCCTATACCCTGGCCGTGCAGGAGGCCGGCGCCGAAGCCATCGCCGTTGGCGTCAGCACCCGCGCCGAGCCGGCGGTCTACGACCCGACATTGCCGTCGCACTACTACAGCGTCATCTTCACCAAGAAGGGGTCGGGCATTGAAAGCTTCGAAGATCTGCGCGGCGTTGACTTCACCTTTGTCGATCCAGCTTCGACCTCTGGCCATCTGGCGCCGAAGACGCTGCTGATCAAGAACGGCCTAAATCCGGATGAAGAGATGAACACCGTCTTCGCCGGCAGCCATCCCTCGTCGGTCATTGCCGTTTGGAATGACAAAGCGCGGGCCGGAGCGACCTTCGAAAACAACCTCTACCGCCTGCGCGATGAGGGGCAGATCGACTTCTGTGGCTTCGAGGACAACCAGACCGGTGTGCCACGCAGCCCCGAAGATATCCGTGCGCTCTACGAAAGCTGCCCGGAGGGCCAAATTACCATGATCGCCTACTCCGATCCGATCCCCAATACGCCCTTCGCCGTGCGCTCGGAGTTGCCCGATTCGTTCAAGCAGGCTGTGAAGGACGCCCTGCTGGCGATCAAAGACAACGAAGAACTGGTCGCCGTGACCGCGCGCTGGTATGTGGACCCGTCAGAGCAGCTCGGGCTCGCACGTCTGGACCATTACTACAACCCGTTGCGTGACATTGCGCAACTGCTTGACCTGGATCTGCACGAGCTGGAATAAGCGCCTGATCCACCGGCGCGCCACCTGAGCAGGACATGGTCACCACAGTGTCCCCAATCCCCGGCGGGGACACTGTGGTGACATCTGTTCGGCAGACCTGTCCGGGCTGCTGCCTGGCGACGGCAGGGCCCGAAGCACGTTC
>JACFMY010000606.1:1855-3141 GCA_019455155.1 Caldilineaceae bacterium | reverse complement strand
GTCCTTGTAGAGTTTGAGTTCGGCGTAGAAGCTTTGCACCGGCTCGTCTTTCCGGTCGAGCAGGCGCACAGTGACGGTGCCCGACTTCCAACGCGGGGCGAAGACGACCAGGCGCCCGGCCGCGATCGCGGTGGTCTCGGCAATCTGCACACGGCCAATGACTGTGCTCATGATGTGACTCCTCTTGTGTGGTGAAATGGCTTTTGCCAGTCCCGTTCATACGGACAGGCTCAGGCCCAACGCTTGCGGTGCATGGACGCGGTCGTGGTTGCTGTTGGCAGCAGGGTGGCGTATAGTGGAGCGCGACCGCGTCCATGCGGTCGGTGAGGATGGCGCCGGGAACTTGGACGAACTCAGGCGCCATCCTCTGTCAGCTGGATCTGTCTCTGGGTATTGTCGTCAGGCGATTGGCGCCTCCTTTCTTTGCACGGGTTTGGTTGTGATTGGGATGGGGCGCGATAGAGCCTTCATCCTTCCTAGAGTGTAACCTCAACCGCGCGCCACGACCATGGATAGTTTCATCTATTCTTGGCTCAAGCCGCCCAAAAGCATCCCTGATTCAATCTTCCTATGCGCCGACTCGCCGGTTATAATGATGTTCGCTGGTTTCTGCTGGGGCCCATCGAACGGTACACGCTGTACCATGCCGAACCTGGTCTTGATCTCTCAGGCGGCTCGGGAATCGGAATACACAACAGCCCACATTCGCCTTCTTTTGCGCAGAAACCTGATCATGGGACGCAAGGAAGGTGGCATTTGGCTGGTGGATCTGGACGATCTGAGACGCTATGAACAGGCAATGAGTGAGCTGGGAACAAAACGCCACGACCCAACAAGGGGCCGGCTACCGGACTGACTTGACGAGTATATTCGATATCGAATACACTTAGGGGTGCGCAATCTGTGTGCCCCTTTTTCGTTGGCGCTTGGGACGTTCTACGATTTATCGCTGATAGGGCACAGAGGTCGCAGGAAGGAGGCTTCACCATGCGCGGCGGTGGCGAGAGCGGTTAGGCCGCTCAACTGCGGACGACGGCATCTCGGCGCGGGAAGTCGTCGTCCGCTCTGTCCACACAGCGCGCCGGTTACTTGATCCAAAACTAACCCTTACGGAGCGCCGGATCTACTCATCTGTAGATCCGGACAAGCGAAACGTCGCCGTCTACCAACTCCAGCGCACCGTGAAGACCTCGGCCTGGCGTGGGCGATCTATCTCCCAGTGCAGGCGCTGCCGGCCGTCGGGCAGCAGTTGATAGTGGGAACGATCCAATACCGTTGTTCTGTTG
>JACFMY010000606.1:0-1845 GCA_019455155.1 Caldilineaceae bacterium | reverse complement strand
GTGACGCCGCCGTGGGAAAACGATCGCGATCTGCATGCTGCGTGTGGCGTGCCAGACCTCGACCTGCCACCACTCCTCGCGTTGACGGAAGCCTCCTTTGATCGTGCGCTTGATGTTGAACTCCTCGATTTCACCCGCATTCCGCGTTTCGCGCAGGGAGATCAGAACGTTCCACCTGTCACCCTCCCGGTAGCGATCCGCCACGATACCGGGCGCCACTTTGTATTCTGCAAAGATGTCGCCGTCGCCCCACACATGATCGTGGAAGGCGATGATGTTGTTCTGCAGAAACTTGACGCGCTGGCGGCGGCGCGAGATTGCCGTTTGCCCGCGCGCATCGAGCAGTTCCAATGTGGAGTCGTAGTCGAGAATTTCGTAGAGACCGGTGGGTTGCCGGCGCAACAGCCGGTCAAGATGAGGGATGATGTGGAAAAGCTCGCCCAGCCATTCCAGCGACACACCGGCCAGTAGCCGGCGTGCGAGCCGGAGCAACTCACCTATGCCGAGTGGGGAACCCGCCATACATCCACTCTACCATGTCGGCATTCTGGTTATCAAGCGACGGCCAGAGCAAGGGTTTGGGGGCAGTTCGAATCTATTTGCTTCGGGGCATGCCCAAAGGGTTCGCCCACGGTTGTCTATTCAGTCGCTCGCCGCTGGGGCAGCCCCGGAAGCCATCGGGCTTCCAGGCAATGACCAGCTTGTTCCACTTCGTTGTCAAGGGGCGACCCGGTGCCCAGGGAAATCGCTCGGGCGATTTCACCCCGTTGACAACAAGCTACGCAGCTCGATCTTCGGGCCGACATGCGGCTCTTGGTCACACAGATTGCACCGGCACTGTATGATATAGGTGTACCTTGACACCTAGCGCACAAGAGATCATCTAGCCCAAGAACAAGAGAATATTGACTGAGAGAGGTCTGCCACCAAGCGGCAGGCCTTTTCGCGTTCACCCGTGGACGAACACGGGAAAGGAGACGAGTATGAAGTCCAAACCAACTGCGCGCCGGCCGCTCTTTGCCCTCGGCACGGTGTTCGCCACGCCCGGGGCACTGCACGCACTGGAAACCGCGGGACAAGCCCCGTTCGAGTTTCTGCTGCGCCACGTGACCGGCGACTGGGGCGACGACCTGCCACCTGAGGATATCCGGGAGAACGAGCTGGCCCTTGTCCATGGTTTTCGCCTCTTCAGTGCCTACAACCTAAAGGACGGAACCAGGATCTGGGTCATCACGGGAGCGGATCGGTCGGTCACGACCCTGCTCCTTCCCGCCGAGTATTGAGGCAGGTTCCCATGCAAGAAGCACCGAAGTTGCAAGCAATTGTGAGGAAGCTGGCCGAAAGGCACGGCGTTGACCTGGATCGACCTGGCGCGTACCTGCGCCTCGACCTGGCAGGCCATGGCCAGCTGGTCATCGAAAACATCGGCGCCCGTCGCATCAGTGTGGTCAACTATGTGCAGGCAGGCGATGTCTGGCTCGCCGATCCGGAGATCGTGGTCTACGCCCAGCACCGGCCAAGCAAGGCAAGACCAGGCACCGTCGAGCAGAAGTGGTTTCCCATCGAGATCACCGAGCGGTACGGCGGCTGGCGCCTCTGCGCCGACCTGGACCCGTACGGGGAACTGGTGCTCTACGACGAGGCAGACCAGATGGAGCTGGCGCGCTACGTCGAGCACGTGGTGGCCCCAAACTTGGTGGCTCACGGCTGGCTCGAGCACGGCGAGCGCTCCACTGCCCCGGTGCGTCTGTGGACGCCGGAGGAGATCTGGAGCCGCGACATTCGGGTCGACGAACTACAGTTGCCGTCAGGCGAGGAGGCACACCTATGACGCCTTCTCTTCGT
>JACFMY010000605.1 GCA_019455155.1 Caldilineaceae bacterium | reverse complement strand
GTCCTTCCTCATGGTGGTGGCACTGGGCGCTGCCTATACAGCCTACGGCGGCATCGGCTGGATGCAGTCGGTGTTCTACGGCGTGGGCGCCGCGGTGATCGGCATCATCGCCATCAGCGCCTACAAGCTGACCTCCAAGAGCATTGGCAGGGACCGGTTGCTGTGGCCGATCTTTCTGATCAGCGCAGCGATCACCGTGGCCACACAGTCCGAAGAGGTCTGGCTGTTCCTCGGAGCCGGTGTGCTGGTGTGGTTCTGGCGCGCGCCGCCTGCCTGGCTCAAACGCGGCGGCCCTCTCCACAGTGTGGCCGCTCCCGTGGCTGCCCTGTTCGGGGCCAGCGCCATCGATTGGGTCAAGCTCAAGCAGATCGGCCTGTACTTCGCCTATGCGGGCCGCTTTGTCTTCGGCAGCGGCCTGGCCATCGTGCCCTTCCTCTATGGCGGCGTCGTCAAAGAGTACGGCTGGCTGACCGACCGCCAGTTCGTGGACGCAGTGGCCGTGGCCATGATCACGCCGGGGCCGGTAGTCATTACGACGGGCTTCATCGGCTTTCTCGTGTCCGGCTTCTGGGGGGCCGTGGTGGCGGCGCTGGCTACCTTCGTGCCGTGCTACCTGTTCACCGTCATTCCGGCCCCGTACTTCAAGAAGTACGGCAAGCGCCCGGACGTCATCGCCTTTGTGGACGGCGTGACGGCGGCGGCCATTGGCTCGATCGCGGGTGCGGTGATCGTGATCGGGCAGCGCTCCATCACGGACTGGATCACGGCGGCGCTGGCCCTGGCGACGACCGCCGTCCTGTGGCGCTTCAAGAAGATTCCCGAGCCGGCCGTCGTTGCGGTGGCCGCCGTGATCGGGCTGATCGTGCATCCCCTGGTCACCCACGCTTGACGGGATGCCTCACACACCAAGGAGCACTGCGATGGATCTGCAAGCACGTCCCCTCACTCTCAATCCGGCAACCCTCCATGGCTTGTCCGAAAAACTGATCGTCAGTCACCACGCGAACAACTACACCGGCGCCGTCAAGCGCCTGGGTGCCATCCGCCAGCAATTGGCACAGCTGGACTGGCCGAGCGCGCCGGTCTTCGCGATCAATGGCTTGAAGCGCGAGGAGCTGATCGCCGCCAACTCGGCCTGGCTCCACGAGCTGTATTTCGACTCGCTGGGCGGCGACGGGGCCTTGCCGGACTCCGGCCTGGCCGTGGCCGTGGCCGTGGCGCGCGACTTCGGCAGCGTCGACCGCTGGCGTGCTGAATTCTCCGCGCTGGCCAAGGCCATGGGCGGCGGCTCGGGCTGGGCGCTGCTGTCATGGTCCACGCGCGAGGCGCGGCTGATCAACCAATGGGCGGCCGACCACACGCATCTGCTGGCCGGAGCCACACCGCTGCTGGCGCTGGACATGTACGAGCACGCCTACCACATGGATTTCGGCGCCAAGGCGGCCGCCTATGTGGATGCCTTCATGCAGAAAATCCGCTGGGAGGCCGTGATGCGGCACTACGGTGCGGCCGTAGGCGTAACGCTTGAAACGAAGGAGTAGCACCATGCAATGGATCACCCGCGAACGCCCCAAGATCGACCGCATCGCCTGCCCCTGGCTGATCGCGCGCTTCATCGATATGGAGCCCGAGTTTCTCTATGTGCCGGCCAGCGAGGTGCTGAGCACCGCCAAGGCCACCGGCGCCATCCCCTACGACATCCCGAATGTTGAGTTGAGCCATGTGGGCGAGCTGTGCAGCTTCGACGCCTTTCTGGCGAAGTACCGCCTCTGTGATCCGGCGCTGAACCAATTGGCCGGGATCGTGCGCGGAGCCGATACTTCGCGGCTTGAGCTGACGCCGCAGTCGGCGGGGCTCTATGCGCTCTCGCTCGGGCTGTCGCACAACTTCAGCGACGACCACGAAATGCTCCAGCACGGCATGGTGATGTACGACGCGCTCTATGCGTGGTGCCGCTCTTGCCAGGCCGAGACGCACAACTGGCCGCCGGTCATGACCGCCTGACCTGCCATGCAGAGAGCATCTCGGACGCCTGCTATCGTCCGAGGCCTCATGCGTTTGGCCGTCGCCGGAGCCATGCTCTGCGTGCTCTCCGCGAGCGCCAAGGAGGTACCGCTGACTGGCCCGCAGATCCGGGCCGCTATCAGCGGCAAGCACGTGACCGATGACCGCCACTGGGGGCACAAGTATTTTGCTGACGGGCACGTCGAGCGGTCGGAGAACGGCCGCCAGCGAGCGGCACGCTGGTCTGTCAAGGGCAATCGGCTCTGCCTGCTGCAGCCGGAAGTCAGCAAGGACGAGCCAATCTGCTACAGCGTCCTGCGCGAAGGACAGGAGTTGCAGTACAGGGACAATGCGCAGTTCGTGGTGTTCCGGGGAGTCATCCGGCCTAGCCCCAAGCGTGCGCCGTGACCCACTGCGCGGCTAGTGCTCGTGCCGGTGGTGCGCATCCGGAACATGCGGGTGCGCATGCACCATCGGCTCATGCACATGGGGATGGCTGTGCGTGCCGGCCGGCATCGGACAATGCGTGTGGTTGTGGTGACCGTCATCGTGACTGTGCGCGTGCTCGTGTTCCAGCCACTCATGCGCATGCTCGTGCCCGTGCGACTCCGCCAGGTGCAGTACCACCCCCAGCACCATCAGCAGGCCGCCCAGCGCCATGATCCAGGTGCCGCTGCGGTCTCCCATGGCAATGGCGATCGCGGCGCCCATGAAGGGGGCGAAGGCGAATACCGAGCCCGTGCGTGCCGCGCCAAAGGCCCGCTGGGCCAGCAGGTAAAAGCGCAGGCTCAGACCGTAGCCCGTCGCCCCCACAACCATCAGACCCAAGGCCGAGCCCAGCGTCGGCAGCGGATCACCCGCCAGAACCGCCAGAACGGCCGTGGCTGAAACGCCCAGGATCGCCTTGCCCAGCACCACCTGGCCGGGATCGCGCTCGGCCAGCGCGCGCGACAAGGTGTTGTCCGTACCCCAGGCCATCGTGGCGAGGAGCACGGCGAGCAGCCCCCAGAGCTGGCCGCCGCCCTGGCGTCCCTGATCGAGCACCAGAACCATGCCGCCGGCCAGCAGCAGGAGCATGGCGGCCCAGACGCGCCGGTTCATGGTCTCGCCGTACAGCAGCCGCGCCAGCAGGGCCGTGAACAGGGCT
>JACFMY010000604.1 GCA_019455155.1 Caldilineaceae bacterium | reverse complement strand
TCAATAACGTCACCAAGATCTACGGCCAGGCCAATGCAGCCACCGTGGCCGTCAAAGATGTCACATTGACCATCCAAAAGGGTGAGTTTGTCTCGCTTGTCGGGCCATCCGGCTGTGGCAAGTCAACATTACTGCGGCTGATTGCGGACCTGGATATGCCGACGCGCGGCGCCATCGCTGTCAATGGCAAGTCCCCGCAAGCGGCGCGCAGGAACCGGGACTATGGCTTTGTCTTTCAGGCTCCTACGCTCTACGAATGGCGCACCGTGGAACGCAACGCCGAGCTGCCGCTGGAAGTCATGGGTGCGGCACGAAGCACCTGGAAGGAGAAGGCAGGTCGCATGCTGGCCATGGTGGGGCTGAAGGATTTTCACGGCCACTATCCCTGGCAGCTTTCAGGCGGCATGCAACAGCGCGCATCCATCGCGCGGGCGCTGTCCTTCGACCCGACGATCCTGCTCATGGATGAGCCGTTTGGCGCGCTTGATGAGTTCACCCGTGAACGCATGAATCTGGAGCTACTGGACATATGGAGGCGCACACACAAGACCATCCTCTTCGTGACCCACTCCATTGCTGAGGCGGTCTTTCTTTCCTCGCGTATCGTAGTCATGACCCCGCGTCCGGGTCGCATCGCGTCCATCGCAACCATCGACCTCCCCTACCCGCGCACGTTTGAGACCCGTGAAAGCGAACGCTTTTTTGAGCTATTGACTGAAGTCCGCGAGACATTACGTGAGGAATTTACCCGCCACGAATAGCAGCACGGTGGCGGCGAGCCTAGGACTATAGATTTTTTTATCTTTGATCGCCAGCCGGCACGCGGATCCCAACCTGACGGCGGTGTCCTGGCGATGAATCGACGTTGAACATGACCGTAACTGACACCATCCAACGGCAACGTAAGAACTTCTGGGAACAGCCCTGGGTCGCGCCCCTGGCGGTCTTCATCATGGTGACCGCGCTCTGGGAGCTGATCGTTTGGACCTTCAAACCCCCTGTTTTCTTGCTGCCGCCGCCCAGCTTGATCGCGCAGTCGTTTTCGGCCCAATTCGGAGCGCTCATGAGCTATGGCTTCAATACGTTCCTGGAGGCAGTGGGCGGTTTCGTGATTGGTTGTGGTCTTGGGCTGCTGGTTGCCATGGTCGTAGCGCGGTCCGCACGCCTGTCGGACCTGTTGCTGCCCTTTGCCATCGCCAGCAATTCTGTGCCGATTGTGGCCATGGCGCCCATCGCCATTGTCTGGTTTGGCATTGGGCCGGGATCCAAGATCGCCATCGTGGCTGTAATGTGTTTCTTCCCTACCATGGTAAGTGCTGTGCGAGGATTGACCACAGTCCCGCCGGATGCCCTGGCGCTCATGCGCTCCTACGCTGCGTCCGAATGGCACATCTTCACCAAGCTGCGTGTTCCCAACTCGCTGCCATTTGTCTTCAACGCGTTCAAGATTTGCACGGCCGTCAGTATGATCGGCGCCATCGTGGCTGAGTTCTTTGGCGGCGCCGTGAACTACCTGGGCGTCTATATCAAGACGCAGGCCAGCATCCTCAAAACGACCGACGCCTGGGCCGCGATTCTCGTCGCCTGCTTCTTTGGCCTGGCCTTCTACTTTGTCGTCGTCCTGGCTGAGCGAGCGTTGATGCCGTGGCACCGGCATGAGGTGTAGATGCCGGCGCCCTTTTGCCTTCCGCGTTTTCTCACTTTTCATATTGTGTTCAGGAGGATACCAATTATGCGCAGATCACTCTGGATCATGTCAGCCCTGCTGGTCGTGATCGCCTTGATCGTCAGCGCCTGCGCGCCGCCCCCGGCCGCCCCCGCAGGCGAACAGGCAGCGCCGGCCGGCGGGGAGGAAGTCACGACCCAGTGCGAAAGCAAAGATGCTGTTACCCTGCAGCTCAAATGGGTCGCCCAGTCCCAGTTCGCTGGCTACTACGCGGCCAAAGGCGAAGGGTATTACGATGACGAATGTCTGGACGTCACCATCAACCCGGGCGGCCCGGACATTGTGCCCGAACAGGTGGTGGCCGGCGGCCAGGCTGATTTCGGCATCAACTTTGTGCCCAGCCTGCTGTCCGCCCGTGAGCAGGGTACCAACCTTGTGAACATCGCCCAGGTCTTCGAACGCAGCGCCATGCGCGAGATCTCCTGGAAGGACAGCGCCATCGCCACGCCGGCTGACCTGGCGGGCCAGAAGGTGGCCGTCTGGTTTGGCGGCAACGAGTTTGAGCTGCTGGCTACGTTGGCCAAGTATGGCATCGACAAGGACACCGGCGTGGAGCTGGTGCAGCAGCCCTTCGACATGAACCTGTTGCTCGAGCGCCAGGTCGTTGCCGCCGCGGCCATGACCTACAATGAGCTGGCCCAGGTGTTGGAAACCACGGACCCGGCTACTGGCGATCTCTACCAGCTTGACCAGCTCAACATCATCGACTTCAACGAAGAGGGCACCGCCATGCTGCAGGACGGCGTCTTCACCACCGAGGAGTGGCTCGCCGACGAGCAGCACCAGGATATCGCCGTGCGCTTCTTGCGCGCGTCGTTCCGAGGCTGGATGTTCTGCCGTGACAATGTGGACGCGTGTGTAGACTACGTGCTGGAACAAGGTCCGGCGCTGCCACGCGGCCACCAAACCTGGATGATGAACGAAGTCAACAAGCTGATCTGGCCGTCCACGGCCGGCATCGGCCAGATGGACGCGGATCTCTTCACCCAGACGGCTGAAATCGCCCAGCAGTACGGCATTATTCAGAGCCCGCCCAGCGCAGGGGCCTATGTGACCGACTACGCAAAGGCGGCTTTGGAGGGCATCGAGGGCGATACCATGGGCGCGGACTACCAGCCCATTGAGGTGACCCTCACGCCTGGCGGCCAGTAGACCCTACCGGCTGTACCGGGCCAGAAGGAACGAACGGCATCCCCGCCACGCAAGATGTGGCGGGGGTGCCGTTTGTCCGATCCTTTCAATTGTGGACGCTGTGATCGGCGCCGGTCCGCTTACTCAGCTGCTTCGACCCTCACCTGCCCCAGCACAATGCCCTTATCACTGAACGCCACAGGCAGGCGATCCAGCGTATCCTTATCGTACCAGCCGATCTCCACAAAGTAGACGCCAGCCGGCGCGTCAGGCGGCAGGGTCAGCTCGTACCGGTCGGTCACTTGCT
>JACFMY010000603.1 GCA_019455155.1 Caldilineaceae bacterium | reverse complement strand
GGCTCGATTTCTTTTAAGGCCAGCGAGCGCACCACGATGGTCATGGTCTGTGTGCCCGCATTGCCACCCTGACCAGCCACGATGGGCATGAAGGCGGCCAAGATGGCCGCCTGTGCGATCGTGTCCTGGAAGAGCGCAACCACCGACGACGCCAGAAATGCCGTGCCCAGGTTCACGACCAGCCAGGGTAACCGGTTGCGCACCGACTGGTGGACCGGGCTGTAGATTTCCGAGTCAGGACTCACCTGCGCCAGCCGGTAGATATCTTCAGTCGCCTCTTCCTCGATCACGTCCACCACGTCGTCAATGGTGACAATGCCGATCAGCCGCTCATTGTCGTCCACCACGGGCAGCGAGACCAGGTCGTAGCGCTGCAGCAGTTGGGCAACCTCCTCCTGGTCTGCCGTGGCTTTCACCGAGATGACGTTGCGATTCATGATCTCCTCGATGGTTTGCTCTGGCTCGGCCAGTATGAGCGCGCGCAGGTTGACCAGCCCGATGAGATGGCAGTAGCGATCCAGCACGTAGAGATAGAAGAAATCCTCTTCTTCCTGGTATTGTTGTTTGAGAAACTGGATCGACTCAGCCACGGTCCAAAAGCGGCGAAGCGACGGTGGCGCCGCCGTCATGATGCCGCCCGCACTGTCTGGCGGGTAGCTCATGAGCGTGGCAACGTCATCCGGCTCCTCCATCTCTTCCAGCAGATCGGCGGCCTGGCCAGGCTCCAACTCGCCCAGCAAGTCGGCAGCCATGTCCGGTTCCATCTCGTCCAGCACATCGGCCAACGTTTCCAGATCCAGATGCTGGGCCACTTCGGCCATGTCGTCTTCGTCAAGCTGTTCGAAGAATTCGGCGAGCTCTGGAGCCTGCAGGCGTTCCACGATGGCTGCCTGCTCCTCCGGCTCCAGTTCGGCCAGAATCTCGGCACTGTCCGCCGGGTGCAGCTGGCGCAGATAGTCCACCGCGCCATCGAGATCGCTGCCCTCCAGGAACGCATAGACGCGCTCGAGCGCGTCGTCCAGGACAATGGGATCGACCATGTCACACCTCCTCAACAATCGAAATGAGTGATGAGGGCAAGGTCCCATGGGCGCGCCGGCGCGCTGATGGCAGATGGCTGTTGGTCAGGGCCAAAAAAGCAACCACGCCAACCGGCAACCGGTTGGCGTGGAGAGAGAAGAGAAAGACTCCAATGCGGTCGAGCAACCGTGCCCCACCGCGTGCAAGAGGTTACAGTGGAAGGCAGGCTGCCAGGAATCGCCGCACTTGGAGACGTTCGCCCCTCGTCCGTGCGATCATCGCCGGCCGGTTGCGCGCCCACAAGGCTTTGCTCTGATTCACTTTCGTGCGGCGATCTGGACCGCCGCTGATGACAGCTGCAGTGCCCCTTACGGATCGATACTGTCCTTGCGGTATCTGATCCGCCTCGGGCAGGCTACTGTCTGGGTCCGGTTGATGGTCGACCGGACCCGTCGTACGGTTTTCAGGATTCATCGTTGTTCACAACTCAGGAACAGGCGCCCGGCCAGTCAATCACATGGCTGTGCAGTTCATGCCTGTTCCGCCAGCAAGAACCACCGCTAGAATAGCACTGGCGCCCACGCATGTCAAAAGTTTCTCCTAACCTGCCTCGAGCCAACGGATCTCTTCCTGCGTCAGCTCGAGGTCAAAGGCGACCATGTTGGCGGCAAATTCGTCCCGATTCGCACAGCCCACCAAAGCGTAGATTTCCAGGGGCTGGTGGAGCACATAAGCCAGGGCGATCTGAGGCACGGTGCAGCCCTTTTGCCGCGCCAGCTCCGTAGCGCGTTCGAGGCGAGCGAAGTTGTCACTGTAGCAGTAACTCTCGATGCACAGCTTGTCCAGATAGGCGGTAAAGGTATCCAGATTGTCGAGGCGGAAGCGGCCGCTGAAGAAGCCGCCAGCCAGGCTGGACCAGGTGAGCAGGGGGATCTTGTGTTCCGCATACCAGTGACGGGCGCGCTCGCCATCTGCCCCCGTCAGGGTAATACAGTTGGGCCAGGGCTCCTTGTACTGCACTGCCAGGCTGAAGTGCGGGCTGCTGACGGCAAAGGGCGTAAGCCCATGGGCGGCGGCATATTCGTTCGCGTCACGGATCCGCTCATGTGTCCAGTTGGAACCGCCGAAGGCGCGGATCCTGCCCGCGGCGAGGTGCTCGTTCAGAACTTCAACGATGGGGCCAACCGCGACGTTGGGGTTATCACGGTGCAGTAAATAGAGATCGATATACTCTACCTGCAGCCGCGCCAGGGAATCGTACAGGTCTGAGGTAATATCGAACGGCGTCACGCGGGGCCGATCCTGGTTGTGGTGCGCGCCTTTTGTGATCACGACGACCTGTTCCCGTACATTGCGCTCGCGCAGCCAGCGGCCCAGCGTACGCTCGCCATCGCCGTTGCCGTAGACGTGCGCGGTATCAAAGGTGTTGCCCCCTAAGGCAAAGATGTCGTCCAACAGCCCGAAGCTATATTCGAGCGCGCTGGAATTGATCATGACGGTGCCTTGAATGAGCCGGGCCACAGGCTTGCCGATGCCAGTAATTTGGCCATATTGCATACTTGCGTTCCTTTTTGTTGCCGTGTCGTGGATCGAGTTGTTTCTCCCCTTGATCATAGTGCAGATTGGCCTCTGCGCAAAGCTTTAGGCGCTTGGCCAGCTCACCTGCAGCCGGCCACATGCGGAATGGGAACATACACCCATCCCCAATCGTCTTTGGGGTGAGGGGATTGCTCACACGGTTGTTCGCCGCGCCTCCCATTCGGCCCCGGTCGCTTGCCTTTGACGAGCGGTGCACACATTCCCTTGTCGATAGTGAGCGCGGCAGTTGCAGCAGAAGGAGGTCTGACATGCCGTGGCGACGGATCGGGCTGGTGTTTGGTCTTGGAACAGTACTGCTACTCACAACAGCCTGCACGGCCCTATCGCCGGATATTGTTTCCCAAGTAATAGAATCGGAGCCGACCGCCGTGGAGCCAACTCAAGCCATGGAATTGGAGAGGACGACAGTGGAACCAACTGACACTTCGACCCCAGCACCGGAAGAAAAGAGCACAGTGATGGCTCAGCGTCTCGCACCTACCCCTCTGGCCTCCCCACTGAATCTGGGTCAGAGAGATGAATTGGTCAGAGGAGAAGCACCCCAGC
>JACFMY010000602.1:399-3174 GCA_019455155.1 Caldilineaceae bacterium | reverse complement strand
TGGCTCCAACAGCGTTGGCCTGTACGCCACCGGCACCCGCTATGCGGGAGATTTTAGCGGCAATGTCGCGATCCGAAGCCGCACGACAGGTAGCGTGGTCATCGAACTCGGTGAAGGTCTAGACTACGCCGAAGGCTTCGACGTTTCGACGACAACGGCGATCGAGCCTGGCACGGTCCTGGTGATCGATCCCGAGGCGCCTGGCCAGCTGACGATCAGCACCACGCCGTATGATACCAGGGTGGCCGGCATTGTGGCTGGCGCCAATGGGCTCAGTTCGGCGATTCGCCTGGGTGCCGGCAGCTTTGATTACGATGTGGCGCTGGCCGGCCGCGTCTACTGCAATGTCGATGCGACCCTGGCTGCCGTAGAAGCCGGTGATCTCTTGACCACGTCTGCGATCCCTGGCTACGCCATGAAGGCGTCGGACTACGACCTGGCCAAGGGAGCCGTGCTCGGTAAGGCCATGGAACCGTTGGCTCAAGGCGAACGCGGACAGATTCTGGTTCTCGTCACGCTCCAGTGACGGCACAGGAGGGCAACATGTTGAAGACAATCAGTGCCCTGCTCTGTGCCAGCTTGCTACTGCTTGGCACGCTTTTGCCGGGGCATGCACAGACCAGCTTCCCCCCGCCTATTACACCGGCGCAGGCCGCGACCGTGGCCCAAAACTGGATCAACCTGGTGATCGCCGTACAGGGTCATTGGGGTGGGGCCGGCGCGGCCAATCTGCGCCAGCTTATGGAGTTCAAAGAGGGCGACCGGGTCGTCGGCTATTTCGCCGCGGTCCATCCCCAGGGCTTTCTCACCATCTCCCTCTACCGGGAGCTGGCGCCGGTGAAGGCCTACTCAGATGTCAGCGACCTGGATCCCGGGCTCGACAACGGGTTGACCGCGCTGCTGAAGGCGCGCATGGCCCATTTGCTGGAGCGGCTGGAAACAGGATGGGCGACTGGCCAACCTGTTCCACTGGAGGTTGACTACGCTCCGGCGTGGAGCAGATTAGAGCGGCCAACCGCGCAGTTTGGCACCGATCTGGATGCCGATGGCTCGAACTATCGGGAAGGCCAGGTGATGCTCACCTCTGCCTGGAATCAGAGCCCGCCCTACAACGACGACTGTCCATGGCAGAACTGCGGCAACGCCAACGGCCGCGCCATTGTGGGCTGTGTCGCCACCGCTGGTTGCCAGCTCATGCGCTACTGGAACTGGCCCCCCTACGGATCAGGTAGCCCTTACAGCGATACCTATGACTGGGTCAACATGCCGGACACGATCACAATCTCTTCGCCGGCAGCACAGATCGACGCGATCGCTGAGCTGTGCCATGAAGTCGGCGTCGCGGTTGATATGGACTACGGCTGTACGGCATCTGGCGCCGATACCGATGACATGGAGGATGTGTACGAAGACCATTTTTGCTACTCGACAGCCTGCACCAGGCGCGATCGGGACGACTATGGAGCCGTCGCCTGGTTCGACCGGCTGAAGGCGCAGTTCAATCTGAACCGGCCGGTCCAATACCGGGTTGAAGGCCACTCGATTGTGGGTGATGGCTGGCAGGAGATCTACTGGCTGGGCACTCTCACGCGCCAGTACCACATGAACTACGGCTGGTCGGCCAGTGACAATGCCTGGTACACACTTGATGCCCTGCCGCTGGGTGGTGTTGACGAAGAATACATGTTGGAGAACATTTACCCAGCTCAGTCCTTAGGCGGGTATGCCGCGGGTATTTATGCGCGTAACGCCTCGTTCCCCTACCGGTACGTCGACCGCGATACGACCGGCGTCTCCGCGACATTCCAGAGCGGGCAGAACATCCAGTTCTTGCCTGGCGTGAGCCTGCGCGGCACGAGTACAACCGGTGGCTACATCCGCATCGAGGCCAGTCCCGGACTGACGACACGGCTCTTCATGGAGGGCGATCTGACGCGGGGTATCCGCCTTTCCTCCGGCGTAATCCGCTTGACGAACCAGGGCAGTATCGTGCTGCGCTAGCGCGGGAGCCATGCGCAGCACAGATGTCTACCCGGGTTTGTGGTGAAACATTCCAGGAGGAAAGCTATGGATACCACCAAGTTACGCCGTATTGCATGGAGCATTCATTGGTGGAAGGCCGTCCTCATCATCCTGCTCAGCTGCACCACCGGAGCGGCCTTCGCCAGCACAGAGAGCACATACACACTTGAATGGAGCTCAGCAACATGCAGCACCTATGAAACAGAAGCTGGGGCGCTGCACCTATATAGCACAATCAACAACGCGGCCGCATCCAACGCCGACTCTACCGCGGCGTATACGTTGGCCGGAGGATATTTGCCTGGGGCGATGGCCGCCAGCGCGCCGGAACCCGTGCCGCCGACACCGACTCCCACATCGACCTCCACTCCAACGCCGACTGCAACCCCGACAGCGACACCGACTTCGACGCCTGTGAAGCGGACTGTCTTGCTGCCGGCGGTGTTGGATATGACCGGGGCACAGGAGATGCAGTCCGATGCTGCGCTGCCGGCTACGCCAGAGGCCATCATGTCACCGGCGCCCACCGCGGGCGATCCCGAAGCAAACGCGGTTGAGCCAGCTGGCACGCCTACGCCGGCTGCGACAGCGACGGTGGTTGGCGAGACCGTGCCGCTAGAAACAGATCAGCTGTTCTATATCTACTTACCCTGCCTCGCCAACGAAGGATCGGCACTCAACCACTGATGTGCCCGCAAAACACAGATGTGGGGCGGCGGGAAGCCCGCGCCCCACGCCACCACCCCATAGAAA
>JACFMY010000602.1:0-389 GCA_019455155.1 Caldilineaceae bacterium | reverse complement strand
GCCGGCGCACATCGCCTCAACCGCTTCTACGACAGGCTGCCTGAGCAACCGTCGTTCGGCACCCTGCCCTTAGAAAAGCCAGGGTAGCACAATGATGACAACCAGATCCCACACCACGTAGGCCGCCACGCCCACGCCAAACGCGCTGCGCATGCCGTCCGTCCAGGTGTGCTCATCGCTGTACCACTGGCGATAGAGCAAGAGCAGCAAGATGCCGATGTTGATCACGTTCCAGCCGATAAAAGTCAGGCGGTTGGGTGTAAGACCGCCTACCAGCGTGCGGTAGCCGATGGCAGATAGGGCATAGATGCTGACAACAGCCGCCAGCACGGCCACGGCCACCAACCCTCGGCGCAGCCAGCTGCGCAGGGCCGGAGCCATCGCCGCGC
>JACFMY010000019.1:269-30171 GCA_019455155.1 Caldilineaceae bacterium | reverse complement strand
GCCAGGTCGCGGCATCTACCGGCGGCGTAACCCATCTCAGATCCAACGTTGCAAAGCGCTCGGCTGTATCCAGAACCAGGGTCAAAGTGGAGACACCGAAATCCTCTTTCAACCGCCGGGCGGTATACGTCAATCCTTGGACGAGCGCGTAGCTGTCAATCTTCAGCCACAGTTCCTCGGCTGCCTCCTCAACGTGCACCGTCGCACCCAGCTTGTCCTGGAGATGGCGGCAGGCAGCCCATAACAGATCGCGGCCAGGCATCTCCTCAAGACGCCAATGGGCACGCAGATCGGCGGCATAGATACGAAGCGTCTGGTTGAGTTGATCGCTCAGTGACTGGGCTTCATCGTGAACGACCTTTTGCAGCCGGGTGCGCCGTTCTTCCGCCATTTGCGGAAAGGTCTCAATGGTCTCGCTGGCGGCGCGGATCGCGCCCAACGCAGCGCGCACCCGTTCGGTCAACACCTGGAGTAGTGCATCGCGGCGCGTACTACGTTCGATGCCTTCACTCATATCCTGTAGCGTCACCACATAGCCACGCGGCGCGCCGTCCTGGCTGGCAAAGGGGGCCAACCGCGCCCGCACTATCCGCCCGCCCGCGGTCGCAGTCACGAAGCTGGCCATGACCGCGCGTTCAGACCCGTCATGATCAGCCCGCCGGTGCCGGTAGCCGACCTGATCCACGGCATGGGCGATCGCGCTGCGGTCGATCACGCCAAAGATGGAGCGCCCCAAGCCTACAAATCCGCCCGCGCCGTTGCCAGCACTGTCCAGCAGCGTGCGTGCGGCGCGATTGTATAGCAGGATCTGCCCATCCTGGTTACACACCAACACGCCGTCCGTCAGCTCCGCCATGAGCGCGGCCAGCAGATTCCGTTCTTCCTCCAGATCGGCTCGAGCACGTTGCACCGCCGCGGACTGTTCACGGCGCAGGGCAGCATAACGTTCCATGAACGCGTTTAGCACCTGCGCCAATGCCGCTACATCGGGGTGGCCACCTGGATCGACACGGTAGTTGCTATTCGCGGTCAGGGCAATCTGGCCCGCTTCCGCCAGGTTGTGGACATCCAGCAGAAACGCGCGCACCAGACGGCGCAGCAAAATCACCGCTCCACCAACCCCGGCAAAAAGGAGAGCTAGGACACCCCAGAAGAGTGGTGTACCCGCAGCTGGCTGCTGCATGGTAGTGGCCAACAACCATCCCCCGGCCACGCCCACAGCCAGCCATACGAGGCCGGTGCCGATAATGAGCCGGCTAATTTGCAAACGTCTCATGATCTTCAGCAATACTCAAATGGCGGCGGACCTCCGCCAACAACTCGCGGGTGGAGAAGGGCTTGGTAATGTAGGTGTTGGCGCCCAATGCCATGCCTTTGGCAACTTCGACTTCACGGCCCTTGGCCGTCAGCATAATGACGGCGATATCTTCCAGCTCGGGATCCTGGCGCACACGTTGGAGGATGTCAAAGCCGTTGACTCCCGGCAGCATCACGTCGAGAAGCACGACATCGGGTCGAAACTCGAGAATCTTGTGCAGGGCGTCTTCACCGGTGCGCGCGACACTCACCGTGTAGCCGGCCTGTTCCATAAGAAACTCCAGTGAGATCACGATGTTCACTTCGTCGTCTACAATCAACACTTTATGCGACATGCCATCCTCCGCATTTTCCGCATCTGTCGGTATCTGCCCCGCCTGTGAGCAAGCCGGCCACCGCGTCATTCTCGAGCCGCGCCGTAGCCGGCGCCATCGACGGGTGATATGGGCAGGGTGAACGAAAAGGTGGCACCTGACCCAGGCTCGCTGTCCACCCAGAGCCGGCCGCCAAAGTGGGCAATGATTTGGGCGCTGATCGGGAGCCCCAAACCAGTCCCCTGGGGCTTCCCCCTGGTTTCGTCGCCGCCCTGGCGAAACTTATCGAAGATGACTACCTGGTCCTTGAGTTCGATACCGGGACCATTATCAACCACATCGATCTGCAACTCGTTCTCACGATCCTGCACCAACACCTTGACCTGGCCTGTGCCCGGTTCGCAAAACTTTACGGCATTGGAGAGCAGATTCATCATAACCTGCATGATCCGGTCGCGGTCAGCCCATACGGTCGGCAGTCGCTCCGGTATATAGGCGGTGAGCCGGATCGCCTTTTCCTCGGCCATCCCGCTGGCTGCGGTGAGCGCTTCATTGATCAGAGCGCGGACATCCACCTCAGTTGTATTCCACTCGGCCGCTCCCGATTCTAGCTTGGCCAGATCCAGCACCTGGTTGATCAGCCGCGTCAGCCGCTCGCTTTCTTTTAGAATGATCTCCAAAAAGTAGGTGCGTCGCTCCCCGTCCAGCTCAGGATTATCGTACAGGATCTCTGAAAAAGCACGGATTGAAGTAAGGGGCGTGCGTAGCTCGTGTGTCACCGTGGAGATGAAATCATCTTTAAGGCGATCCAACTCCTGGAGTCGTTCATTGGCAGCGCGCAGCTCCTTGGTTGCGGCCTCCAGTTCTAACGATTTCTGTTCAAGTTGGCGTGTGCGCTGCTCCAGCTGCCGGCTGTAGGCACGGATCTGCGATGTCTCATCGAGCAGCCGCAACACTTCGTCAATCGCCAAGCTCTCTTCCTGCACAACAGAAGCGATAGCCACCCGCGCAGAAGCCGCGCCCATGACACCCGCGAGCAGCCGCTCTGCATACTGTACCATCTCCGCATCGGCATCCTGCGTCGCCCCCAGGTCGAGACCGCGACTGCGTCCATAGTCGACCAACAGACGGTGGGTGCGGGGGACGCCCAAGAAACGCTCCAAAAGAGAGCGCAAGGCTGGGACAGTGGCCGTGCCCCGCCAGAGAAAGAGCGCGTCTCCCTGCGACGAATAGTTGAAGATATCCACAAACCGCGAGGCCTGGCCCTGTTCCAGCGCACTGGGCTGGGTCAACAGAGAAACGCCGGCGTAGGCAAGGAGATTGGCGAGCAGGCTCCAGAAGAGTGAATGGGCGACAGGGTCCATCCCCGCCAGACCAAAGAGGCTATAGGGACGCAGCCACTCAATGCCCGCCGGCCCGTTGCTCAAAAAGCTGTCTGGCACCCCGCCAAAGCTATGTAGCGCCGCCAGGGGGAGCGTGTATGCCCACACGAGAAAACCCACGGCCAACCCAGCCAGCGCACCGGCTCGCGTCCCGCCTTTCCAATAGATGCCGCCCAAAAACGCGGGCGCGAACTGCGCTACAGCAGCGAAGGAAATCAATCCTATTGAAACGAGCGACACCGCCGTATCTGTGGCCCGAAAATAGAAATAACCCAAAACCATGATCAGGACAATGGCCACCCGGCGCACACCGAGCAACAGCCCCCCATAGTCACCCCGATCCGCAGGACGTACCAGCCGGAGACGCAACAAGATGGGCATGACCAGGTCGTTGGAGACCATGGTACTCAAGGCCACGGTATCCACGATCACCATCCCGGTCGCCGCGGACAGGCCGCCGATGAAAATAAAGAGTGTCAATGCTTCCTGTCTGGCCACCATGGGCAGGGCCAGAACAAACATATCTGCATCAACCGCCCCGCCCTGGAAGATGAGCAAGCCAGCCAGGGCGATAGGTAGGACGAAGATATTGATGACCAGCAGGTAGAAAGGGAAGAGCCAACTGGCCTTGCGGATGTGGTTCTCGTCCATATTCTCCAGTACAGCCATCTGAAACTGGCGGGGCAAGAACAGAATGGCCAGCATCGACAAAAAGGTGAGCCACGCCCACTGGCTGTAATCAAACGTGCCGGCATTGAAGGTGAGCAATTGGCCGAGGTCTGGCTGGAGAATCGCCTGTTCAAAGATCGCAGTGGGTCCCGAGAACAGAAAAAACGACACAAAGATGCCCGCAGCGAGAAAGGCGAGCAGCTTAACAATCGATTCAAATGCAATGGCGGCGACCAACCCTTCGTGGTGCTCCGTTACATCCAGATGACGCGTGCCAAACAGAATCGCAAAGGCCGCCATCCCCAGCGTTACCCACAAAGCCGTGTCGATCTCGCCAGCGGTGGCGAGCTGGCTCTTTGGCGTCATCTCCGGATAGCGCCACAACAGCGTGAAGCTAACCGAAACTGCTTCGAGCTGCAACGAAATGTAGGGCACGATGCCAATGACCGCGATGCAGGTCACCATCCCGCCCAACATAGTGCTCTTGCCGTAGCGGGACGCCATGAAATCGGCAATCGTCGTAATGCGGTGGGTCTGGCTGATACGCACCATCTTGCGCAAGACAAACCACCAGAGCACGGCGACAAGCGTGGGACCAATATAGATGGGCAGAAAGCCGATACCCGTACCCGCGGCGCGGCCGACACTACCGTAGTAGGTCCATGCCGTACAGTACACGCTCATGGACAGCGCGTAGACATAGGGGTTGTTGATGATGCTGCGACCGCGATCGGCCCG
The DNA here is from genome assembly GCA_019455155.1 of Caldilineaceae bacterium. Lineage (GTDB taxonomy): Bacteria > Chloroflexota > Anaerolineae > Caldilineales > Caldilineaceae > JACFMY01. The sequence continues at coordinate 25,751 of JACFMY010000019.1, read as the reverse complement.
CTTATCACCATAGTACGCGATGGCGAAGAGCACCCCCAGGTATAGGAAGGAGGCCACAACCGTCGCACCGCCTAACCACATAGTGCTTCCCCCGCGGTCAACGCCGCCGCTCGTGGATCAGAAGAGTCAGCCCGACAATCAGGGCCCAGGCACAGAACAGGAAGAGGGCAAGGATAGGCGCGCCAAATACCAGCACGGGCCGGTTAAATACCTCCAAGAGCGGGTAGAAGAACAAAACACATGCCAACAAGAAGAGTGCAAACAGCCACTGCCTGCGCTTACCCTCTGACATCTCTGCCTCCACTCTCGAGCTAGATAGGGCGACACCGCGCGGACCGGCGCTTAGCTCTGTGTGGCCGGTCCGAACCCGCCGCCCACGAGCAAGCCGGCGCCCCAGCCGTAGAGCGCGCCAGCGCCGCTGCTCAACAGAAGGAGCGCAGGTGCACCGCCAGCCAATAGGGCCAGCAGGCCAATCAGCGCGCCCCCCAACAGACCACCGGCGCCAAAGATCTCGCCCCCGCGGCGCATCCCCCCGCGCCACGCGGCCAGGGCCCCCGCCGGAATCCACAAGAGCGTACACCACAGCGCCCACCGCCCTACAGCCAGGTAGATCTCGCCTGCCGCTGGGGGCAACAGCGTATCCGCCAGAAAGGGCAAGATGGCTAGATTGAAACTAAACCCAGCCAACAGGCCAAGTAGACCACCGAACAGCAGGCGATTCACTTTTCCCAACACACCATTTCTCCTTGGAAACGCTGGTCAGCGCAGCCCGCCTCCCTGAAGCTGCGATGTAATCGCATCCTGCATCTGCCGCACCATGACAAATGCATCCTTGAGCAGGCGCTGTTCGCGTGTGGTCAGATCCTTGAGCACGATACGATTATCCGGTTGGCTGCCGGCGGCAATAGCCGCCAGCTGTTGGCGCAGGCGAATATGCAAGAAAAACTGAAATGCTCCGGCAAGATTGTCCGCGCCCTCCCGGCTGATGCGGCCCGCCTGAACCGCCGCGGCCAGGCGCTCCAGCGTCGAGCGTTCGCGCGAGCCGGCGGCCAGTGCCAGCGCCCGCGCCATGCCGACAACGGGTGCAATGCCGCCATGCTTCAGATCGATGGTGCCATCTTTACTGCGAATTCGATTGAAAAGACCGAGTGGGGGCGCAAATTCATTTGCAGCTTGCATGAGGTGCGCCAGAAAAATACCCTGGCGCTGGGCGCCGGCTAGAATTTCGTCCAGGGCCTCTAGAGACAGTGTGCCCGCAACCGGCCGGAAGTCAAAGAAGATGCCCGCTTCCATGAGCGCCTTTGGTTCAGGGAGCAGTACCCAGCCTTCAAAAATGGCGACCCATTCATCCAATGACTTGCACCAGTTGGTGGCCATATAACCTCCAGGGCAAGGTGGAAAACCAGCCTGTAAGAGGCGGTCGACCACAAAGGCCGCGACTTCACCGAAATAATCGGCGGCGCCTTGGACATCGCCGGCGTACACAAGGGCGTTATCCTGATCTGTCAGCAACATCTGCTCTGAGCGTCCTTCGGAGCCAAAGACGATCCAGGCAAAGGGAACTGGGGCAGGTCCGAGCGTTTCTTCTGCTTGGTGGACCAGACGTCCAATCAGCGTATCGTTCAAGGTCGTAATAATCCGGCCGATCTGGGGCGCGGCCACGCCGCCCTGATAGAGCGCATCAATGGCTCTGGTTATCTCACCCTTGTAACGCGCCAGACGTGCAGGCTGGCGCAGGTCACCGAGCTGGCGCTGCAGATAGATAGGGCTCTCAGACTGATGGCGCAGCAGATCGGTGCTGGATATGAGGCCCACGATATGTCCCTCTTCCACCAGCGCCAGGTGGTGGATGTGCTCCTCAAGCATCTTCACGATCGCGCCATGCACTGGCATCTCTGCGTCTACGGCAATCAGGGGCCGGCTCATGACCTGTCGCACCAGGGTGTCCGGTCCCAGCCCGGCGGCCAGCACACGCCGCCGCAGGTCCCGATCGGTGAGAATGCCAGGCGGCTCGTCCGCCACCAGAACCGAGCTCGTGTTCGCCTCGGACATGAGTTGCGCGGCCTCCTGGACGGTTGCTGTGGGTGGAACAAAAATCGGCGTGCGCGTGATGAGATGTTTCACCGGCAAGCCAAGACCGCGATCGGGAAGCTGATATTGGCCGCCGGTAGCGCTGCGTAGCCGTTCGCTCAGGCTGCGCAGAAAATAATGGGCAAAGGCGGGACGGTCGAGCAGCTGGCGGAAGTGGGCTTCGGGCAGGCGGTAAAGGACCGTTGGCTCTACAGCCACGACGTCGGTGGCGGGCGCTTCCTCACCTACTATCGACGGGAAGCCAAACATGTCACCCGCTTCTAGCACTTGGATAATCTGACCGCCAGCACGTAGCTCAACCGTTCCGCTGCGAATGATGCTCAGGCAGTCACTGCGCGCGCCGCCCTGATGGAGCAGGACCGCTCCCTCAGCTACCTCAACCCGCTGCAACCCCTGGAAAACCAAATCCAGATCGGTAGAATCTAGCCGGTCGAAAGGGGGAATCTGCTTGACAAACTCCAGAGCTTTCATCGCGCTCACCCTTTAGTTTGCCGTTGATCGGAAAGGCATGGCGCAACGTCACAACGCGGAAGGGAACGATTCGTGAGAGAGCGGCGCTACCTTTGCCGGCCAACATGCACGCGGCAACGCGGCCGTACCTCGCGAGCTTGGGGGCCGGCGGCCAGCACGCCTCGTCAAAGCCTGCCACGCCAGATCTACATTATGAAACGTTGTCGCAGAATTGAAAAGCGAAAAAAACGACGTGATGTATGGCCAGTGAAGCTGCCACCGCGCCATACATCACGTGTCCTTTGTCCAGATTTGGCCCCACGCGCCGGCGGCAAATCAGTGCGCGGTGACCGCAACCTCTGCGCCGCGCGGGACACGCACCGATTCGACCAGCTCTTGGATTTCTTCCGGCGGGGCGGCAGTCATGCGTGATACAACGTAGCAGACCACGAGATTCAGTACCATTCCTACAGCACCGATCCCTTCCGCGCTGATGCCGAGGAACCACGCCGGCATGCCAAAGAACTTGTTCGCGACAATGTAGGCAAAGGTGAAGCCAAAGCCCACCAGGATACCATAGATGGCGCCGTACTTGTTGGCGCGTTTGTCGAAGATGCCCAACAATATCACGGGGAAATTGCTGGCTGCCGCCAGACCAAAGGCCATGGCCACCACCTGGCTTACGAAACCAGGCGGGTTGATGCCAAAGTAGCCGGCCAATAGAATGGCGACAAAGATCATGGAGCGACCCGCAATCATGCGCTGGTATTCAGTGGCTTTGGGCCGCAGGATGCGATAGTAGATATCGTGTGACACGGCGCTGGACATGGCCAGGAGGAGACCCGAAGCAGTGGAGAGCGCGGCCGCCAACCCGCCCGCGGCCACCAGCGCGATCACCCACGGCGCCAGCTGGGCAATCTCTGGGTTTGCCAGCACGATAATATCGTTGTCGAAGTAGACTTCGTTGGCGGTGTCGGGGTTGGCTGCCTTGAAGTCTTTGCCCTGAAAAGCGGTGCCCGGGTGCAGGGCAATGTGACCGTCGCCATCCTTGTCCACAAATGCAAGTAGACCGGTTTGCTGCCAGCTCGTGGCCCAGGTCACTTCGGAGCCGTCGGGATATTGGAGAATGTAGATGTCCTGTTTGTCGCCAGGCTCGATGCGCGCCACAGTTGCTGTTTCCAGCGTGTTAATGAGGTTGAAGCGGGCAAAAGCAGCAATCGCCGGCGCGGTGGTATAGAGCAGCGCAATAAAGAGCAACGCCCAACCGGCCGAATAGCGCGCCGCACGCACCGAAGGGGTCGTGTAAAAGCGCGTGATGACGTGGGGCAGGCCTGCGGTCCCTACCATCAACGCCACGGTGATAGCGAACACGTCTAGCATGGGCTTGCTCTGGAAGGGCTGCGTGTACTCCTTGAAGCCCAGGTCCACCTGCAGCGCGTTGAGCCGCTGAGTGATATCGCTGAAGGTAAAGGCGATCTGTGGTACAGGGAAGAGTCCCAGCTTGCCGGCGATAGCCACGGCAGGAATCATGTAGGCCACGATCAGCACCGAGTATTGGGCCACCTGCGTCCACGTAATGCCTTTCATCCCCCCCAACACAGCGAAAAACGCTACGATCACCATACCGATGACGACGCCGACCACGATATCCACGCCCAGGAACCGGCTAAAGACGATGCCGACGCCGCGCATCTGGCCTGCCACGTAGGTAAGGGAGATGAGAACGGTGGCGATGGCGGCAAAGAGCCGGGCAATCTGCGAGTAGTAGCGGTCGCCGACAAAGTCGGGCACGGTATATTTGCCGAACTTGCGCAAATAGGGGGCGAGCAGCAAGGCCAGCAGCACATAGCCACCCGTCCACCCCAGCAGATAGATAGAACCGTCGAAGCCCAATACGGAAATGAGACCGGCCATGGAGATAAAAGAGGCGGCCGACATCCAGTCAGCCGCGGTGGCCGCGCCGTTAGCCACTGCGGGCACACCCTGGCCCGCGACATAAAAACCCTTGGTGTCGCGCACCCGGTTCTGATAGCCGATCCAGATATACATGGCAAAGGTGACGCCCACGATCAGATAGGTCCAAAGTTGTACTTGTGACATGGATTGGTCCTCCTCAGCACCTGCGGGTACGCCTATTCTTTCACGTCGAACTCTTCATCCACCCGGTCCATGATCCAGCAGTAGACGAAGATCAGCACGACAAAGACGATGATGGCGCCCTGTTGGGCGAACCAGAAGCTCATGGGCAACTGGCCGAACGGCACGTTGTACAACAGATCGGCCAGCAAGATGCCGGCGCCGTAGGAGACCAACGCCCAGATGAGCAGAAGAATCCCAATGATCGTCAGGTTCTTGCGCCAGTACCGCTGTGCCTTCTCGACAGACCAGGCGCCTTTCGGCTTCTTGCCCTTCCCTTTAGGCGCTGTTGTGCTCTTGGTCATAAAGCTGCATTCCTCCTTGGTTGGTAAATGGTGTTCGACGGCGAAAAAGAGAGGCAGAAACTGGCATGCGTTCGTGGGAATACCTGCAGCGAAACGCGGGGCGGCACCTGTCTCTGCCTCCAAACAACCGGAAAACGCGCGGCGGCACTGCCGGAATCAGTCCTCCAGCGTGCTGAGGTCGCCTGGGTCCTTGCCGAGCTCCTGCGCTTTGAGCAGACGGCGGACGATTTTGCCGCTGCGCGTTTTGGGGAGCTTTTCAATAAAGGCCAATTCGCTGGGTGTCGCGATCGGACCCAACTCACGGCGCACGTGGTCGATGATGCTCTGCTGCATGGCGGCGCTGGGCTCTTCGCCGATGCGCAACACGACGAAGGCTTTGATCGCTTCGCCTTTGACCGGATCGGGGATGCCGATGACAGCCGATTCGGCCACAGATGGATGCGTGATCATGGCCGATTCGACGTCTGCTGTGCCGATGCGATGGCCGGCCACGTTGAGCACATCGTCGCTCCGTCCCAGCACCGAAATGTACCCATCTTCGTCCCAACTAGCCACGTCACCGGCGGCGTAGCAGTCGGGAATCTCGTTCCAATACTGCTCGTAACGGGTGTGGTCACCCCAGATGGTGCGCATCATGTGCGGGAAGGGGCGCTTCAACACCAACAAGCCGCCTTTACCCTTGGCCACGGCCTTGCCCGTTTCGTCCACAACCGCAGCCTCCACGCCGGGCAGGGGCAACCCTGCGGCGCCGGGCTTGGCCGGCTTGACAATCGGCGTCGCGATGGTCGGCCCGCCTAGCTCGGTCTGCCACCAGTTATCCGCCACAAAACCGCGCTTGCCGTCGTCCAGCAGATATTTCGTTGCCCAACGCATGGCCTCGGGATTCAGCGGCTCGCCGGCCACAGCCACCAGACGCAGTGTGGACAGGTCGTATTTCTGCACATAGTCAGGGCCGTATTTCATGAACATACGTACCGCGGTTGGTGCGGTAAACATAACGTTGACGCCGTATTTCTCGACACAGGCCCAGAAGACCCCTGGGTCCGGCCAATCTGGCGCGCCCTCGCGGAAGACGGAGGTAACCCCCTCCACGAGCGGGGCATAGACGATATAGCTGAGGCCTACTACCCAGCCGATCCGACGTGGCCCAGAAGACGTCGGTGTCCTTTACGTCATAGAAGTAGCGCAGGTGATAGGTCGTGCCGGCCATATAGCCGCCATGCACGTGGACGACACCTTTCGGCTTACCCGTGGAGCCTGATGTATAGAGGATGTAGAGGGGGTGCTCGGCATCGACGGGCTCGGGCGAGACGTCAGCCTTGCTGCGCTCCATCAGTTCATAGAAATCGACATCGCGCGGGAGCAGCTCTGCCTGTACGCCGCGTTGAAACCAGACGATATGGCGCAGCGGCAGATCTGCCGTTGCCTGCTCAACGATGCTGCGTAGGTCTACGCCCTTGCCGCGGCGCATGCCCATGTTGCCGGCGATGACGACCTGGGCGCCGGCGTCCACAATCCGGTCACGCAGCGCGCCGACACCCATGCCTGCGTAGACGACAGAATGGATCGCGCCCAGCCGGGCGCAGGCCAGCATGGCGATGACGCCCTCGATCGTCAGGGGCATATAGACGACGACGCGATCGCCCTTTTTTACGCCCAGCGAGCGCAGGCCACTGGCAAAGCGGCTTGTCAGCTGGCGAAGCTCGTAGAAAGTCACCTTCCGCTCGTTACCATCCTCGGCGACCCAGATCAGGGCGACCTTATTGCGGTTGGGGCCGTCGGCATGGCGGTCCAGTGCATTGGCCGTGATATTGGTCTCACCGCCAACATACCAGCGATGGTTGGGGTATTCCCATTCCATGACCTGGTCCCACTTCTTAAACCAGAGGAAGCGTTCTGCCCATCCGCCCCAAAAAGCATCGGGATCGGCCAGGCTTTGTGTCCATTCCGTCTCGAGATCCTGAAGATTGGCCTGTTGCTTGAGTGTCTGGGGGGCTTCGAATACTGCATTGTGGGTCAAAATTTGCTCCAGCACCATGAACCTCCTGAAAAGGCCCCCGAAAAAGAGGCAAAGCCACCTGACATTGGCCGTGCAGCCAGTGGTAAGAGTAGGTTTCGTCTGTCGCGATCGGCGCTCGAGGTGATAAATGGGGACGGCTACAAATGAAGGGTGAATGGTGAAGCGCTACTGCGCGCTCGCATCCATTCACCCTTCATGTGCTTTACCCTTCCAGCGTGCTCGTGTCGCCCACTGGCTGGCCCATCACCTGGGCCTTGAGCAGGCGGCGCATGATCTTCCCGCTGCGTGTCTTGGGCAGACTGGGCACAAACTCAATCGCGGCTGGAATCGCGATGGGTCCGACCTCATTGCGCACGTGGTCCTTCAGCTCCTTTGCCAGCTTATCCGTGCCTTCAATGCCGGCGTTGAGAATGCAGAACGCGTGAATGACATTCCCCTTAAGCTCGTCCGGTACGCCAATGACTGCCGCTTCGGCTACAGTGGGATGGCTGACGAGCGCGCTCTCGATTTCGGCTGTACCCAGGCGATAGCCGGACACTTTGATGACGTCATCCATGCGGCCGATGACCCAGAAGTAGCCATCTTCATCGCGGCGCGCGCTGTCACCGGTGAAATACCAGCCCTGAGAGGCAAAGTCGGACCAGTAGGTGGCCCGGTAGCGGTCAGGATCCCCCCACACGGTGCGCGCCATGCCTGGCCACGGATGCTTGATCACCAGGTAGCCATCTTCGTTGGCATCGGCTGAGGTGCCGTCATCGCGCACCACGTCCGCCTGGATACCGGCAAACGGCAAGGTGCCCGAGCCCGGCTTCAGGGGCACAACAGGCGTCGGCGTGATCATAAAGCCGCCCGTCTCGGTCTGCCACCACGTGTCCATGACGGGGCAGCGTTCATCGCCGATGTGCTTGTGGTACCAACGCCAGGCCTCGGGATTGATCGGCTCGCCTACGGAACCCAGCAGGCGCAGGCTGCTCAGGTTGTGCCGCTTGGCCCATTCTTCCCCGAAGCGCATATAGCTGCGGATAGCCGTAGGGGCCGTGTAGAGGATCGTGATATTGTACTTCTCGATTAGCTGCCACCACCGATCCGGCAGCGGGTACCCTGGCGCTCCCTCGTACATGAAACTGGTGGCGCCCAAGATCAGTGGAGCATAGACGATATAGCTGTGTCCAGTGATCCAGCCAGGGTCGGCGGCGCACCAGTACCGGTCACCTTCCTTGATATCGAAGACGTACTGTAGGGTTGCGGCAATGTGCACCTGGTAACCGCCGCAGGTATGCAGCACTCCCTTGGGCTTGCCCGTTGTGCCCGAGGTGTACAGGATAAAGAGGGGATCTTCAGCCTCCATCACCTCTGTATCGCAGTAGGGGCTGGCAATAGGTAAGGCTATGAGCTCGTGCCACCAAAAATCACGTCCAGGCTGCATGTTGACCTGTTGGCCGGTGCGCTTGTACACGATCACCTTCTGGACAACCGGGCTGCGATTGACCGCCTCGTCGGTGATATCTTTCAGATTCACCGTCTTGCCCCGCAACCACGCGCCGTCACAGGTGATGACGACCTTGCTCCGGGCGTCCGAGATACGATCGGCCAGGGCCTGTTCGGAAAAGCCACCGTAAACCACACTGTGAATGGCGCCGAGTTTTGCCGTTGCCAACATGGCGATGGGGAGCTCCGGGACGCGCCCCATGTAGATGGTGACCGTGTCACCGCGCTTGACGCCCATGCCCTTGAGCACGTTGGCAAAGCGGTTAACCTGCTTCCACAGCTTGAAATAGCTGTACGTGCGTTCTTCCCCGTCTTCACCTTCCCAGATCAGCGCCAGCTTGTTCTTGCGCCAACTCTGCATATGACGGTCCAACGCATTATGGACGATATTGGTCTTGCCGCCTACGAACCATTTGAAGAAGGGAGCCTCGCTTTTATCCAGCACGGTGTGGTAGGGCTCATACCAGTCCAACAGTTCTTTGGCGCGGGCGTCCCAAAAGGAAACCGGGTCTTCGACAGCTTTCTCGCGCAGCTCAAGATAGTCCGGCACATTGGCATTCGCTATGACATCGTCGGACGGGGAGTAGATCTCTTTGCTGGTGGAAATGGATTCCACACCTTGAGTCATTGGGATTCCTCCTGCGGGTATGTAATAAAGGGACACGGCATCAGCAGCAGGGCTGCTGAGGGCAAATCAGCGCAACGGCACTGGGGAACCGAGCACAGTATACCGTGACCTATTGTACCAGCAAATCAATGGCTAAAATAGAGGAGCGGCTCGCTGAACCCGCCGTCAATTGACACTGCCGATTCGGCTTTGTAGAATAGACTACTAGCCAAACTTGCCAATCACAACCCATATTGCGATAGCATTGTCCCACTTATGGCGATAGGCTGACCCTATCCGTTTGGATAGGCCGATTACCTTGTTCCTGATCCGTGACATACCAAACAACCGATCGATCTGAACCAGCTAGTAACCTGCCGCCCCACCGCATCCTCTCGGTAGCTGAAGAGGAGCTGGCGCGCATTGTACTGGACATTCACGACGGGCCAGTACAATATCTGTTCACCGCGCTCTCACTGCTAACGGGCGTGCAGAACGACCTGCAGGAGACGGAAGCGTCCCCAGAGATGGTGGCGCGGCTGGCCCAGGTAGGCATGCTGTTGGAGTCTTCACTCTACGAGATCAAATATTTCCTGGGTACCTTCCGGCCGCCGGAGTTCCGGCACCGTTCGTTACGATCGATCATAGAAAGTATGGTCGTGCAGCACGAGGAATGGACTGGCGCCACGGTCCATCTCGAGACAGACCATGTGCCGGAAGACGTGCCGTTGGCTGTCAAGATCGCGCTCTACCGCGTCTTGCAGGAGGCGCTCTCCAATGCCAACCGGCACGCCGGCGTGGACGAAGAATGGGTCCGGCTCTGGAGCGACGACCAGTGGATTTACCTGGAGGTTGCGGATGATGGCCGTGGCTTTGAACCGCCGAACCTGAACGACCCCATTGAGGCCGAACGCGAGGCCCACATTGGCCTGCGCGGCATGCGCGAACGTGCGGCGCTGATTGGCGGCCGGTTTGCGTTGGACAGCAGTCCCGGCAAAGGGACGAAGATCAGTGTCGCGATCCCATTGCTGGTCTAACAGGCCGCGCCATCACGCGGGCATAGCTGAGGACAGATTGTCATGTCCAACACCACTACAGCACGGATTCGGGTTCTTTTGGCCGACGACCATGCCCTGGTGACAGAAGGGCTGCGGACCCTCATTGACCGGCAGCCCGACATGGAAGTGGTCCATGCTGTTCAGGATGGTCACGAGCTGCTCGCCTTCTTGGAAGAGAACCAGCAGATAGACGTCGCTGTCATCGATGTACAGATGCCCCACAATGGATTGGAGGCCCTGGCAGAGATCCGGCAGCGTGACTACCCCGTGCACGTGCTCATCCTTTCTGCTTTTGCCGACGGCGATAGCATCCAGAAAGCGCTGCAATATGGTGCCGAGGGCTTTGCCCTCAAGACCGAATCACCGACCCAGACAATCGAGGCCATTCGCCAGGTCGCTCAGGGGCGGCTCGTCTTTCCCCGGGCCGCACAGCGCTGGATGGCGCCCGCGCGCAAACCTGCCGCTGACGCGGTGGAGCTGTCGCAGCGTGAGCAGGAAGTATTGAAGAAGCTGTCCCGCGGCCTGCCGAACGCCGAAATCGCCGCTGAGCTCGTGGTGAGTGAAAACACGGTGCGTTTTCACCTGAAAAACATCTACGATAAACTGGGTGTCACCAATCGCACGGAAGCGGTGGCCTGGTATTTTCGAAAACAAGACAAGTGACGCCAGGACATGCCTCTGTCAGGAACCGTTTCATGGACGACGAACTAGGTGTACGTGTTGGACGCCGCGTTCGAATCGAGCTGGTCAACGACGGCGGGGAGGTCGAGGAGATGGCGCTCGACATCGTGCCCGACGAGCAGGCGGACTTTGCGAGCAATCTGCTGGGTGCGGGCACAGCGCTGGCGCGGGCGCTAGCGGGGCGCAAAGCCGGCGCGACAATCGAGTACCGGCAAGGCGACATTTGCCGGGTAAAACTCCTGGCGGTAGAGAGAAGCCCTAAAGACCTTGAGCACGACGCGGCCAGCCGTCGCCAGGATGTGCTTGACAAGGCGTTGCGCGCGGCCGACCGCACCAATGCCCTGAACTATGCCTCGTCGTTTAGCAGCAAATGGGGCGACTACGACCCTGAGGGGATCGAGGATTGGGAGTGACGTGCCGTCAGCAGCGGACCGGTAAGGTCTATGTGCGCGGCAGACGACTATGACTTGGCGCCCTTGCTGTCTACTTGCTCGTGACCCGTCTCCGGCGCGATCTTCATCTTCTCCTCGAGATTGTTCACCTTGCGCGCCAGGATCTCCAGCTGCTCCTGCATGGTCAGCAGTGTCTGCATGAGCCGCTGCTGGTCCTCAGGTGACAATCCCTGTTGCGCCTCAGCCTTGCCACTAGGTGCCAGTCCCATTAGCCACCATGGTCGCCACGCCTGCTCCACCGTCTCCGTCAGCTGGCGGCTCACCGCTTCCGATTGCTTCACGGTGCGTTCCATGGCTTGAACCATCATGTCAGCGTAGCTTTGGGCAAAGGTCTCCCATAACTTGAAGCTCTCGCGCATGGCCTTCTCCTGAAAGGGCTTATTGTCCTTGGGGACAGTATCCATGGTCAACTGCATGAGCGCTTTCTGAATAAACTGGAGCGCCTCGTTCAATTCGGTGAAGTGAAACTCCTCATCACCCTGCACGTGGCGGATATGTCCCCGCCATTCCACACGGGGATCGCCCTGGTCATCCTGCCACATCTCTTGGGTGAAGCGCAGGACGAAGGATGCAATATCGCGTTGGCCTTTCATGGTCATTCAACCTCTTCCGCCACTGGGTGGCTTCTCGAACCGCGGCCAGCAGACGCATCAGCCCGGGCGCCTGTAGCGTACCCGGTTCCGGTTGCACGCCGGTTACGTTACGGCGTGATTCCCTGGGCTGCCAACCGCTGTCCCATCTCCTGGCCAAGCGCCAACAGCGCGTTGGCGGGACGAATCATGACCTCGAACTCCGCAATTGCGCCATCCCTGTTGACCCGGATCAGGTCGATCCCCTTCAGTGACAGCGCACCGATACGCGCGGAGAACTCAAGGGCAGCGCTGTCGCCGGCCACGAACCGGCGATGGTACTGGAACTCTTCAAAGAGCTGGGCAACCGAATTCAGGATCACGGAGACCTTGCCCGCGCCCACATATGGCGTATGGGCAAATGGCGATCGAAAGACTATGTCTTCGGCCAATAGCGCCGGCAGCTCCGTAAAATCTCGACGGTCCACCATGGTGTGCCAGCGTTCTAGACACCGTTCTACCGCTGTTGTCGACACGGTACCACTCCTCTCACCTCACTGTTGGCGGCTGATCGCGCGGTAGAGCTCGGTGGTCTCTGGCAGGGGTGGCACATCGAACTCATCAGCCAACGCTTCGACACATTTTTGGTAGGCACGCAGCGCGAGGGGGCGATTGTTCTGGCGCATAAAGGCGCGCATCTGGATGCGGTAGGCATCCTCCCATACGCGGTCGATCGCGATCACGCGTTGGGCCAGGCGTAGGCTCTCAAGCGGCGCGCGATCTAGCAGAAGCTCGGCCAGGGTCGTCATTGTGTTCAGGGCCATGATCTGAACGCGTTCCCGTTCGGCGCTGCTCCAATCCTCGTAGCGCCGTTCTGGCAAGAAGTCACCCTGGTAGAGGCTGATTGCCGCTTCCAGGCAGCGTACCGCCGTGTCGAAGCCGTCATCTCCCTGGAGCAGCGCCTGATTGCCGGCGGCAACCAGCTGATCAAAGATATCGATGTCGAGCCAGATGAATTCCAGATTCAGGCCATATGCCAACCCATGGCGGCGTACATAGCGCGCTTCGCTCCAGGCCTGGCGGCCGGGCTCCAACGCCTTGTTGATAGAGTTGAGCGCCACCTTGAAATCACGATCCCCACGCTCGCTGTCAAGCTCAGGCCAGAGGCGATCGATGATCTGTTCTTTGTGCAGAAAACGGCGACGCAGGGTGAGCAGAAACTGGAACAGATGGATAGCCTTCTCCCTGCCCCAGGCCGTAGCCGGAACCTCCTCGCCCTCATTCCATACCCGGAAGCCGCCCAAAGTCTGTACGCGGAGCGGGGCCTGCACGCCGGGATAAGCCGGCGCGTCCTCGAGCAGGCGGTCGATGGAGCTTAGTGATACCATGTTTGTCACGGATCGAAGGCAGAATGGCTACGGCGATCGGCCACAGACAGCAGGCGATGCGCCCACGCAGCTTACGGATAGGCCGCAGGCCGGATCAGAGAGAATGCATTAGCTGCAGCTCGGCAGTCCGGCCTGCTGGCCACCCAATCACTGGCACTTTGACCAGCGACTTACTCGAAGATCCAGGGGTCGTTGGCGCGCTGCCACTCGATGATGTCGCTGCCAAACCACAGCGCGATCTCTTCGACAGCCGTCTCTGGAGCATCACTGGCGTGCACCAGATTCCGGCCGATTTCCAGCGCAAGGTCGGCACGGATGGTGCCGGGGGCAGCTTCGAAAGGCTTGGTCGCGCCCACGGTCTGGCGCACAGCCGCCACGGCATTCGTCCCTTCCACCACCATGGCTACCACAGGCGCGCTGGTGATGTAGGAGATGAGGCCAGCGAAAAAGGGTTTCCCTTCATGCACGGCGTAGTGGCGGCGGGCAAAATCCTCGCTGACCTGCATCATCTTCAGCGCGGCTATCTTCAATCCACGACGCTCGAGGCGAGCGATAATCTCGCCGATAAGGCCACGTTGCACGCCATCGGGCTTCACCATGACAAAAGTGCGTTCCATGAATGCTCCTCAATTCCTTGATTTGACCTGCGTTTAATTTGGTAATTGTGCTGCGAGCCGCGCCGCCTCCTGCGCCGTTAACTCGAGCGGCACCTGTGCGCCTTCATATGGGAGACGAAACCAGGTGCGCACAAAATCCCCATCTGGGTCCATGGTGGAAATCGGATTGCGGGCCAGCGCACGGTCGTCCACGTCACCTAACGCATTCAGCACCACCCATGCCAGCAACAGGAAGGGGTGGCGCCTGGTCAGGTGCCGCGCCAGACGATAGGCCTCTGCCCGCGCACCTTGCTGCCAGCAGGCAGCCATCCAGTTGACCTGGAAATCAATGCGCCGGGGATCGGCCTGCACCAGATTACGAAAGGCGGCGGCCGCATGTCCCCATCGTTTGCCGCGCAGGTAGAGGCTCGCCAGGCTGGCAGCGTCCAGCTGCAGGACGTCCGGGTTTTCCAGGCTGGTGCGCATGAGCCCGACGCGGACATCGCCATCATAGGGGTGGTTCTGAAAGGCGCGCTTCCACATCGCACGCGCTGCGTTGCGCATACCCTTTTGCTCAACGGCAAAGGCCAGCGACCGCCATGCATATACGTTTCCTGGGTCAGCCTGCAGCAGCCGCCGCGCCCAGTCTTCGCCTTCCTGCCAGCGTTTGATCATCCAGGTCGCCCTGAGCAGACGCTGATAGGTCGGTAGGTGGCGCGGAATGCGCAACAGCACGATCCGCGCCAGAGCAGCAGCTGCCTCACCTTCCCCATTCTGCAGGCGCGCTTCGATCGCGGCATTCAGGGACGAAAGCTCCACCGTGGTAGCGCCGGTCTGGCGCCCAGTATCAGGCGTGGGTTGAGTGACGTCGCTCACGTCAGCTAGTATTCTGGAAGCAGTACGAAATGTCAAACAAAGGGGTCACAGGTGGAGATCAGATGCCAAACTCATCACCCCAATCCAGCCAATGGGAAGGCAGCGAATAGTGGGTCTTGCCACGAATGCCATGGAGCGCCTGGATCTGGTCCAACAGCCCGTGCACGTTACGCACTGTTCCCGGGGCCGGGCCAAAGGGATCACTGATGGGGTTCGGCGCGCCGCGCAGCACCTGGAAAGTCGTCGAAATGGCGTGAGCCAGCACTTGCAGATGATAGCCGCCTTCCAACACACAGACGAGGCGGCCGCCGCATAGCTCATCGGCCAGCCCCATGAGTTCCTGAACCAGGGCCGCGTAGCCTTCAATGCTCAACGCCATGCTGGCCAGAGGATCCATCCAGTGCGCGTCGAACCCGGCCGAGAGCAAAATCAGCTCCGGGCGAAAGCGTCGCGCCATCGGGCCCAGGATGCGCTGAAACGCCTCCAGATAGCCCTGATCACCCACATGGGGGGGCATCGGCACGTTGATGGTCGAGCCGTAGGCCATCTCGCCGCCCAGTTCAGTCGCCGCGCCGGTTCCTGGATAGTAGGGGAACTGGTGCGCGCTGAAAAAGAGCACACTGGGATCGTGGTAAAAGATCTCCTGGGTGCCGTTGCCATGATGCACGTCAAAATCGACGACCAGCACACGATGGACGCCGTGCTGTTTCTGCGCCCAGCGGGCCGCAACCGCGACATTGGCGAATAGGCAGAAGCCCATGCCGTTGTGAGCGCGGGCATGATGCCCCGGCGGGCGCACCAGCGCCAGGCCGTTGTCGGCCTGTTTCCACATGACGGCGTCGAGCAGATTGAGCAGGCCGCCGGCCGAGCGTAGGGCGGCTTCATAGCTGTCGTTGTTGACGTAGGTGTCGGCGTCCAGATGTCCGCCGCCGCGACTGGCAATGCTCTGCAGCCGTTCCAGGTATTGGGGAGTGTGTACGCTCAAAATCGCTTCGGGCGGCGCTGGGGTACTAGCCACATTAACGAGATTGTCTAGAACGCCCTGATCGGCCAGCAGCTCCATCGCGTGCTTAAGCCGCCGGAAATTCTCCGGGTGACCCTCCAGGGTGTGGCGTAGGTTGAAAACGTCGTAGACAATGGCTGTACGATTCATGTGGGGAGCCTTATATGTTTCCAGCGACCTCGCACTCGGTCTGGACGACTCTGTCCAATCGAAAGAACAACCATACCAGTGGCGCCCGATACGGCTACCGGTATGGTGCTTGTAAACAACTTTGGTTTACGGCTGGTTCAACAAAAAGCCGGGTTTGAAGCGTTCTCTGCCGACAGTATCACCCGAATCGTCGCTCAATTCAAAATATGGATCGAAGCCAAATTCGTCTGTCTGGCGGATGTCGATCCGTGACCGCAGCCGCACCGGCACGGAGCTGGTTACTGGTTGTGTGCTGTGCAATGTAGTGCCATCCCATAAGAGGCTGATCTGGCGTTCCTGTGTCAACGACAGATTCAATACCGCCCACCAGGGATGGTCCCAACCCGGTTCCACAAGGAGATCGGCGTCCCGCTGGCGAAGGCCAATCCCCTCCCAGACGACGGCAGACGCCAGCTCCATCCCCTGCCACGGATCGGTAAAGCTCCAGGGCAGGTCAGGGTCTGGCTGCCAGCCAAACTGCATCGGCCACTCTGCCCAATTCGTGCCGCGGTCCTCGCTGCTCTCCTGTCCTACCTGTTCACACACGTAATGCCATTCACTCTCCCACCGTGCGGCGTTGACAGTGTCCCCTGCCGCGTTCGCCAGGGCACAGGCATGGCCCAAGGCAGCTGCAAGCTCGCGGCCATTGTGTGCTTCGGCGACATAGTGTGGCGCGGTGCTGCGCAGCCGGATCAGGGCTTCTGTGCACAGCCGCACGGCCGCCAGATGTTGCTCGACCAGATTCCCTTTGGGGTGATAGGGACCATGGTGGTTCAGGTGTGAATGGAGCGCCCGTAAATAGACGCCATTCGTGTGGAGGTACGCGGGGCCAGGGTCAGCGGCCACGCTCTTGGGTAGCGCCGGCAGCAGTGCCGGCAGCCGCCCGTCACTCGCCTCAGCCACGCGGCGCAGATGGGCCAGCAGATTCCGGCTTTGGGTAGGATCCAGCGTATCCCACACTGAGGCTAGCGGCGCTACGTGAGCGGTGCGGCGATCGGACGGCGCCAGGCCTGTGCGCAGGCGCTGCAAGTGGCGCACCGCGGTCAACCGTGCGGTCTCCATCGCCTGGTTCAGGGCAGGGTCAGGCGTCCACACCCGTCCAGACAGCACACGTTGTTCCCAATGGCGCGTACTGGCGTCGAAGACGTCCTCCACGTCACGCAGGGAGACAAAGGTACTCCACGCCACCTGTTCGCCCACGTCGCTGACAGTCAGGAGCAAGGGGACCTCAACGATTCCGTTTACCAGTACATAGTAGGTGAGCCGTGCATGCTGCGGGTCATCGAGATCGACGTGGACAGGGCGCCCTTGTGGATTGCCAAAGATACGCGTGCTGTCGGCATTGCTTTGGCGATAGATCCCGCGCGCCGGGCCGGGATTGCGCTGGGCCACGAGCAGACCGTCCACGATGCGTTGGCTCAGCTCTTCTCCCCAGTCGATATCGATTTCCAGGCGCAGCAGGCGGTCGCCTTCGGCCTGGCACTCCAGGAGCCACAGCAGGGCCCGATCGTCGGTACTCTTGTAGGGAAGGGCAAGTCGCTTGGTGACGATCACGCCTTCCGTGCCGGCGATGGTTTCCTGATGCCCCGCAAAGAAGCGGGTCGCTAAAGGCATCAATTCCCCATCTTGCCAGTCAATGATGCTCAGTCGCAGGCTGCGAGCGTAGACCTCATCAGCCCAGGGCCAGCACAGCTCGTAGGCATTGCTGTCTGCGTCGAGACGGCACGTCAGCTCGTGATTGGCCAGGCGATGAAACGGCCCGGCCGGCAGCAGATTATATTCAATGCTCTGAGGTTGATCCAGGATGGGGCTGATATTGATCATTCAGGAAAAGAATCACACCAGGAACTTACGACGGGTAGGTTACAACGCCGTCACACTCGAGCCGTCACACCTTCACGCCGGCCATCAGCAACCCAAGTCCCTCGCGGGTAGCTTTTGCACGGTCGACGATGTCGATGATCTCACCCTTGTACATGACGGCGATGCGGTCAGAAAGGGCCATGATCTCGTCGAGCTCGGCGCTGACGAGCAACACGGCCACCCCTTCTGCGCGCTTGGCCACGATCTGGCTATGAACAAACTCGATGGAACCCACATCAATGCCACGGGTTGGTTGGGCTGCGATGAGCAACTTAATCGACCGGCTGAACTCGCGTGCCACAACCATCTTCTGCTGATTGCCGCCGGAGAGGCTGCCACTCGCTATGTGAACGCTGGGCGTACGCACATCGAACTGCTTGACCAGCTCCCTGGCGCGCGACTCGATCGCTTTGTGGTTAATGGTAACGCCGTTCGCATACGGCGCCAGGTAGTATTGGTTGAGTACCAGGTTATCGGCAACAGAATATGAATCTACCATACCATAGGTATGCCGGTCTTCCGGGACATGGCTGCTGCCGCCTTGTTCGGTAACGCGCCGCGGGCTGACATTGGTCATGTCCTGGCCGCCGATGAGAACCTGCCCGCCTGTGGCCTTGCGCAGGCCGGTGATGACCTCTACCAGCTCTGTCTGGCCATTCCCCTGCACGCCAGCCACGCCCAGAATTTCGCCAGCGCGCACCGACAGGGAAACTCCACGCAACGCGGGCTCGCCCAGGTCACTGGTTGCGGTCAGATCCCTCAGTTCCAGCACCACTTCCTTGGGCTGGACGGGACCCTTTTCCACGGTGAGGATGACCTCGCGGCCGACCATCATCTCGGCCAGCATCTCTTGGGTCGCGGTCGCCGGATCGGCTTCGCCAACGACAACACCTCCACGCAGGACCATAATCCGGTCGGCAATGTGTAGAACCTCTTTCAGCTTGTGCGTAATGAAGATGATGGATTTGCCCTGCTCTTTTAGCGTCGTCATCACGTTGAAGAGGCCTTCGACCTCCTGGGGCGTTAAGACGGCTGTAGGCTCATCCAGGATCAATATATTCGCGTTGCGATAGAGTGACTTGACGATCTCTACACGTTGTCGCACGCCCACGGGCAGATCTTCCACGATCGCATTTGGATCGACCTCAAGCCCATATCGTTGGGACAGATCCAGAATCCGTGCGGCAACCGCGTCCCGGTCTAGCAGGCCATACTTCACACTTTCATCCCCCAGCATGATATTGTCGGTAACCGTCATCACGGGTACAAGCTGAAAGTGTTGGTGTACCATGCCGATGCCCAATGCAATGGCATCGCGGGGAGTCTTCATGGTCACCGGCGTGCCGTCAACCAGAATCTCTCCCTCAGTAGGGTGATATAGGCCGTAGACGATGTTCATCAAGGTCGACTTGCCTGCGCCATTTTCTCCCAGCAGCGCGAGAATCTCTCCTTGATGGAGCTCGAGGTTCACGGACTTGTTGGCGACGACACCGGGAAAGACCTTGGTAATATTGCGTGTTTCAAGTACAGGAATTGAATTGGCCACTGAAGTCTCCTGGGCACCTTGTTACACGGATAAGCTTATTCCGATCCACCTTCGGTCTCGTAGACTTTGCCCTCCGCTGCAGGCGGGCGCACGCGGCCCACAAAGCCTGATACCGCCACAATTGTCACGACGTAAGGGATCATGCTCACGTATTGGCGCGGCACGGTAGTGACGCCGGCGAGCAGCAGCTCATTCTGGAGCGCCTGGGTGTAGCCGAAGAGCAGGGCCGCGCCGGCCGCGCCAAAGGGCATCCAGTTACCGAAGATCATGGCGGCCAGAGAAATGAAGCCCCGTCCGGCTGTCATCCCTTCCTGGAATTGGCCCACGGCCTCAAGCACGAGAAAGCCACCTGCCAGACCAGCTAACATGCCACCGATTACGGTGTTCATGTAGCGGAAGCGGTTGACATTGATACCTACAGTATCAGCCGCGCGCGGATGTTCACCACACGCCCGCGAGCGGAGTCCCCACCGCGTGTAGAAGAGGCCGACGTGAATGACGCCGATCAGGATCAACGCAGTGTAGGTCAAGGGTGGATTCGTGAAAAGCACCTTGCCAAAGACCGGAATACTTGAGAGACCGGGGATGGCAATCTCAACGAACTTTCCTTGCGCGACTGCGTCGCGATCAAACAGGTAGGAGGTCAGACCTAGCGCCAGAATGATCAATATGGTGCCAGAAATGATCTGATCCATCCTGTAGCGGATAGAAAAGGTGGCATGGAGCAGGCCCATAAGCCCGCCGACGATCAACGCGATCGCCACGGCAAAGAAAAGACTGCCCAACAGCGGCCAGCTGTTGGTGCTGGTCTTCGCCACAAATGCCGCAAACGCGCCGGCCAGCATCATCCCTTCGATGCCGATGTTTATGATCCCCGTCCGTTCACAAAGAATACCACACAGCGCACCCAGGATCAGGGGCACGCTGGCGCGTAACGTGAAGTTGAGCGCGCTGATGCCAAAAAAGACACGCAGCCATGTATACTGCTGCAGTGCCGTCGTGTTGACCAACACGGCCATCACCACGAAGATGGTGAGCAGGCCGCCAATGATGTAGGACGTAATCTGATAGCGTTTCTGGCCCATGGTGCGTCACCTTCCCCAGCCAGTACTGAAAACGGTGCCCTCGGCCTCTGCGGCGGGCGTGCGGATGCGATAGAATTGGCGGATGATCTGCGGCGCGGCCACAAATGCCAGCACCAGCGCCTGGATCACCTGGATGATATCAGCCGCCACGCCAGAATCGAACTGCATGCGCGCGGCGCCTGCATCCAGCGCCCCTAAGAGAAACGCCGATAAGAGGACGCCCAACGGATTGGTCTGCGCCAGTAGTGCGACTGTAATCCCGTCAAAACCTACACCCCCTGTAAATTCGGGGGCGAATTTGTGGTTGAGCCCCAGTGTTTCAACTGCGCCGGCCAGCCCCGCCAGGCCGCCAGCAATCATCATCGTCAGGATAATGACCCAGTTGACTCGAATGCCGGCATAACGTGCCGCTTTGCTGTTTTGGCCGACTGTGCGCGTTTCAAATCCTAATGTTGTCCTGAATATCAGCCACCAGATGAAGATGGCCACACCTATGGCGATAACGATGCCCCAGTGGACACGGTACGGCTCGGCGAAGATCCAGGGGATTCGTGCGCTCAAAAAGACATCGGGCGTTTCCGAAATCGCGCCCGCTGTGCGATCCCACAAAGGACCGGGCGACTGACCTTCTGTGCCGCCGGCATAGACGGTCCAGCCGGCAAAGAGGCTGGCCACATAGTTGAGCATGATGGTCACGATGACTTCATGGGCGCCCGTGAAGACCTTCAGTGCACCGGGAATGAAGCCCCATGCCATGCCGCCCGCAATCCCGGCCAGCAGCGCCAGCGGCATGTGAATGAATATGGGCAGGCCCTCGAAGTTGACGCCCACGGCCACGGAACACACGGTACCGATGATAAACTGGCCGGATGCGCCGATGTTGAAGAGGCCGGCTTTGAAGGCGGCCGCCACCGAACGGCCCGTGAATATCAGCGGCGTCATCTTGCGTATGGTGGTGGCCCAGGCACGCCCACTGCCAAAGGCGCCTGTCAAAAGACCACGGTAGGCGGAGAGCGGATCGTCGCCAAAGATCAACATGATGATCGCGCCCGCAACGAGCGCTGTGAGCACTGCCAGAATCGGGATCAGCAACATCTGACCGATCCGTCGGAGAGATAATACTGTCATGGCCGCTCCAGGAAGATAGGCAGGGGATGTGCCGATTTATAGAACGACGGAGAGGAGTTGAAAAACAGGAGGCAGGAACGTGCTCCTGCCTCCTGTCGTCAGACGATCATGTTCAGGCGATTACGGCTGGTAGCCAGTGCTGATGCTGCCGTCTGCCAGGCCGGCCTCGATTTCGGCCAACTTGTCCTTGACTTCTTGTGGAATCGTCTCCTCGAAGTCATGGAAAGGCGCCAAGCCAGCACCACCGAAGTAGTTGCCGCTGGTCATAGAGCCGTCAGCAGCAAATGTTTGGACCAGATCGACCACGCTTGGCGTAATGAGCTTCATTGCGCTGGAGATCAGACATGGATGGGCGGCAGGCAAGGTATTCCACTGGTCCGTGTCCACGCCGATGCAGTAGACCTCTTCACCAGCCTGGACAGCGGCCGCCACTTCCTGGAGCGCACCGTTGCCTGTCTGGCCACCGGCGCCAAAGATGACGTCCGCGTTCTGATCCAGCGCCTGCTTGGCTGTGGCCGCGCCCCACTCCGGATCCACAAAGGCCTGTGAGATCTCACCCGGATGGTAAGTGGAAATCAGATTGATATCGGGGTTGATATACTTGGCGCCAGACTCATAGCCCTCTTTGAATGCAACAACGGGTGGCACCAGGTCTGTGCCCAGCACCGCGGCAATCGTACCCGTCTTGGACATTTGGGCGGCCAGCGCACCGGCCAGGAAACCCGACTGATCTTCGTGGAAGATCAGGCCAGTCAGATTGGGCAGCGCTTCCACCTGGAACTGATCCACGCCGATGAAATAGATGTCAGGATTCTCCTGCGCGGCCTTTGTCGTTGCCTCACCTAAGGCGAAGCCCACTGTGACAATAACGTCATAACCCGCATCGATAAACTGCTGCATATTATCGGCATAATCCTTGGCATCCTGGGTCTCGATGTATTTCACATCTTCACCCTCCTGGAGCCCCAACGCACTGGCCGCCTGCAGCACGCCCTCCCAGGCCGACTGGTTGAAGCTGCGGTCGTTCACGCGACCAACGTCGGTGACCAAGCCAATCTTGATGGCCTCGGCCGGCGCGGCGCCTGCTTCGGTGGGAGCGGCCGGCGCGGCAGCTGGTACAGCCGTACACGCCGACAGCAGCAGCGCCAATACAAGCACCATGGATGCCACTACACCAAACCGTTGCTTTTGCATAGCTAGTCATCCTCCTTGGGATTTTGACAGAAACCTATCGTTGGGAAGAAAGTAAAACAGTCTCAATCTGGCCAGAAGCGCATGCATCTGCGGGGTATTAGCACATCGCCATTGGCCTTGCAGCATACACGACGTGACAGGGTCGCTGGATATTGTTATTATAACGGAACCTTTCGACCTAGCAAACAAGCATCAGGGTCAGGTTAGGACTTGCATGGCAACCCGTGTTCTCATTGGTATCGATGTTGGTGGTACATTCACAGATTTTGTGATCTGGCGTGACGGGCAGCTGACGGTCTACAAGGTTCCTACCACGCCCGAAGACCAAAGCAAGGCCATCGTGCAGGGCCTACAGGATTTAGGGCTGCTTGCTGGCGAAAGCCACTTGCACCAGGCGGCAGACGAGGCACGAGGTAGCTCTACTCCAGATCTTCCTCCAGTCCTCTCTATCGTCCACGGTATGACCGTGGCCACGAACGCGCTCTTGGAACGAAAGGGGGCACGGACTGCGCTGCTGACGACAGCGGGCTTTGCAGACGTGTTAACGATCGGCCGGCAGAACCGCCCCTACCTCTACCGGCTCTATCAAGAACGGCCAGCGCCGTTGGTGGCGCCGGATCACCAGCTGGAAATCCGTGAACGGCTCGATCAGGATGGTGCGATCCTCCTGCCACTCGATGAGGACGCGCTCCCCGCCGTTGCTGGGCACCTGCGCGACGCCGCCATTGAAAGCCTGGCCATTGTCTTTCTCTTTTCATTTCGCAATCCCACTCATGAGCAGCTTGCCGCGGCACGCTTGCGCCACCTCCTGCCCGCGCTGCCTATCTCGTTGAGCAGCGAGATTCTGCCCGAATATCGAGAATTCGAACGCACCTCGACCACCGTTATCAATGCCTATGTACAACCGTTGGTGGCACGATATCTGGCTCGATTGGAGCAGTCACTGACCGGCACACGGCCGCCGGCCATGGATGCGGCCAACCAGGGTCCACCTGCCGTGCGCATCATGCAGTCGAACGGCGGTGTAATCGGCCTGCACCAGGCGGCTAGCCAGGCAGCGCGCGTCGTGTTGAGCGGGCCCGCGGGTGGAGTCGTGGGCGCCTTTGCCGTGGCGACCCAGGCGCAGCGCCTGGAGCGATCCCAAGGCGCTGCAACGCCGGCTCAAATCATCACCTTTGACATGGGCGGCACATCCACGGATGTGGCGCTCTGTCCAGGTGAGATTCCCACTACCGCCGAAAGCACGATTACCGACCTGCCGCTCCGCTTGCCAGTCATCGACATCCATACCGTAGGCGCCGGCGGCGGCAGTATTGCCTTTGTCGATGTAGGCGGAGCCCTACAGGTGGGCCCCCAGAGCGCAGGCGCGGTACCAGGCCCTGCTTGTTACGGGCGGGGCGGCAGCCAACCCACAGTAACGGATGCCAATCTTGTGCTCGGGCGGCTGGATCCTGCAGGCTTCCTTGGTGGCAGCGGCCAGGTCCAGCTGGACGTGGAAGCGGCGCGCCAAGTATTGCGCGATTTGGGGGCGAAACTGGATCTGAGCGCCGAGGAAGCCGCACTCGGCGTGGTGAGCGTGGCCAATGCCACCATGGAGCGCGCCCTCCGCAAGGTTTCAGTGGAACGCGGCTATGATCCGCGGGCGTTCGTTCTGGTACCCTTTGGCGGCGCCGGTCCGCTGCACGCTTGCGAGCTGGCAGCAGCATTAGGTGTAACACGAATTCTCTGCCCCCCTATTCCGGGTGTGCTGAGCGCCTACGGGATGCTCATGGCCGATGTAACCAGCGAAGGATCGGTGGCGGTACTGGCCCGCGCGGACGCTTTGCACCAGGAGACGACGCCGCTCGTCGTAGCCGCCAGCGACGTGGAACAGAAAGTGCGCGAGCTGTTGGCGCGCGAGGAAGTGGGTCCCATCACGGTGACAGCAGCCCTGGATATGCGGTACAAGGGCCAAAGCTATGAACTGACCGTCCCGCTTTCGCTGCCGATCACGCCGCCCGCGGTCGCGGCGGCCATGGCGTCCTTCCATGACGCGCATGCCCAGCGCTACGGATACACGATGCCCGAAGGAATCGTCGAGGCGGTGACGCTGCGCGTGCGCGCCGCTGCACCAGGGGCGCGCCCACCGCTGCCTCACTATCCGCCAGGAAGCGCCGATGCGGCCGCGGCAGAACTGCCAGCGAGGCCCGTCTGGTTCAACGCCGCTGGGCCACTTGAGACACCAGGTTATGACCGCCGCCTGTTGCAGCCAGGAAACCGTTTCTCTGGACCTGCCGTTATATTCCAATATGACGCGACGGTCGTGGTCGCGCCGGGCTGGCAGTGCCATGTGGACGCGGCCGCTAACTTGTGGATTGAACGGACGGCCAGCCATTGACATTCACATTATCTTTCGCGAAGATGACCTTATGGCGCTGTCGAACGCACGTGCAATACACAGGACAACAGAGGAGAAAACAGGCTAATTATGCGTGGAATCTTGATTCGCTGGATTGTTCTTGCCATATCGGTGGGTGTAACGGCGTCCCTGCTCCCAGGGATTCAATTCGACGGTGGTATTTGGGCGCTGGTTCTGGTTTCCGCCGTACTGGGCTTGCTGCTGGCCGTTCTACGCCCGATCCTGATGTTGTTGACTTGCCCGCTCGTCATCGTGACGTTGGGATTGTTCACCTTTGTTATCAATACCCTGATCCTCTACATTACGGCCTGGATCTTTCCCCAAAACCTGCATATTGATACCTTTTGGTGGGCGTTACT
>JACFMY010000019.1:0-259 GCA_019455155.1 Caldilineaceae bacterium | reverse complement strand
CGATATCGATGGTCCTGGGAGGGATCCTGGGCGAGGAGTAAGCGGCAGGACAACGCCGGTAGTTGTGAATGGCATGGTCCCAACAAAAAAGGCCAGAGAGAGCTCTCTCTGGCCTTTTTTGTTGCCAAGCGTGGTATGTCTGCGCGTCAAATTGCGGTAGCGGCGGCGAACCGGAACGTCACGGTTAGAGCCTGCCCTCGGCCATGGGTTGCAGCAGAGCCAGTTCGCGGTGAATGGGATCACGGGCCACCGAGGCTGA
>JACFMY010000601.1:1490-3185 GCA_019455155.1 Caldilineaceae bacterium | reverse complement strand
ACCCATCTGGCATACCCTGGACTATGGCGACGGGCCGCACCGGGTGCGGGTGGAGGCGCGCGGCAATCACGAGAGTTGGAGTGGCGCAACAGTGCGCGAAGAAACGTATACACTGCCCGCACGCCGGCCTGCCAAACCGCACCAAGTCTCCCCGCTTCCACCGTCGAGAGAACACCGTGATCCGGTCTATCTGAATGACCGCACGGTCACCTTCCGCTGGCTGCCCGCCCAGCGCGCCAACAGCTATACCCTGCACGTGGCAACCACGCCTTCTCCCAAAGATGCCAGTGCGCCTCTCTTCCGCCAGACCTTTGCTCCGGGTGTGACGCAACATACCCTCACATTTGGCGAGGATCACCCGCTGCTCTACTGGCAGGTCACGGCCAGCAACGACAAAGGCATCAATGCCTCCAATGACCAGCTTTTTGGCCTGGATCGCCAGTCGCCCTCCTGCACAGTAGATACGTTGCCTGCCAGCGTGGCGGAGAGCATTTTCCAGATCCAGTGGGGTGGGGCTGACAATCTATCCGGCGTAGTTGGCTACGACATTCAGGTGATGGACACAGCGCAGGCAACGTGGAACGATTGGCTGCTTGGCGCGCCTGCTGTCAAAACCTTTGACCTCTTTAGCGGCCAACCTGGCCACACCTACGCGTTCCGCTGCCGGGCCATTGATCACGCTGGCAACCAGGGTGATTACCCGGCCACGCCCGCTTCGCCCACCACGATTGACCTGACGGCGCGCCCGACCACTCCCTGGTGGCATACAGGCTATGCCTACAAGCATAACCTGGTCATCCAGAACAACGTGGCGGGCCAGGCGCTGCCGGTGGGCTATCCGGCGCGTTTGCGCTTTGACAGCACGACCACGCCAACCGCGGCGGCGCTCTACCAGGCGTCTCAGGCCAATCCCAAATGCGCCGACCTGCGTATCACCCATGAAAACAGCGCGGAACTGGATCGCATCGTGAAGACGTGCAGCAGCGATGTCATTGAAATCTGGTTCCAGACCCGGCAGGCAGTCCCAGCCGGCGCGGCGGACGCTGTTGCTCACCAGTTGTACTACGGCAATGCCAGCCCAGACGCCCCACCAGCCGATCCGGCGCAGGTGTGGCCGGGCGGCAGCGATGCCAACACCCTGGCCTTTGTGCCCATGCAGGAGGGCGGCGGCAACACGGCGGCGGATATCAGCGCTCGGGGCAACCACTGTGCGCTTCCTGCTGCAGGCGTTACCTGGTCATCGGCCGCTAAGTTTGGCGGCCACGCCCTGGATTTCCAAAATCCACCTGATGGCGCAGGGCTGATGTGCGGCGAAAACGGGCTGAACACGGCTGCTTTCAGCGCGGAGACGTGGATCCACTACAGTGAAGGGGGCTGGATTGCCAGCAACGCCCGCAGCGGTAATGACCGTGAACGCTGGATCTGGCGGATCATCGGCGACAAAATGGATCTGATGATCTATGCTGGCGGCGGCGGCAGTACCGTCAGCTCTGACGTAACCGTGCCCAAGAATTCATGGCATCACATCGCTGTCACTTTCGACGGCCACACGACGGTGCGCTTCTATCTGGATGGCGTGTTGCGCGCCACGCGGACGCTGCCGGTGACCGGCATCCGCTCTGGCGTTGTACCCCTTCAGATCGGCGCCTTTGAATCGATCTATCGGGTGCGCGGCAGGCTCGCCTTTTTCAAGCT
>JACFMY010000601.1:0-1480 GCA_019455155.1 Caldilineaceae bacterium | reverse complement strand
CCAGCGGCGCAGCAACGGTGTTCCCACATGGCGCCTTTGCCCAGATCCAGCAGGAGCCTTCAATTCTTGCCGGTTCGCTAATTGAGCCACCCAAAGCTGGGAAGGCCGACCTTTCGGTGCTTGAACTCAACACCTATCCCTACCCTGGCGGCGGTTTTCTGGTCGAAGCCGTGATCCACAATCAAGGAGATCGGGAGACAGAGAATGGCTTTGCAACCGACCTTCTCATAGATTCGCTATCGCTGACAAGAGGATCCTGCGGCGGTGAAGTTACACATCGCTGGATTGCCGGCTCTATTGCTGCCGGGGCAACGCTGACCCTGACTACTTTGCTGACGGAGAGTGTGCAAATGGCCGCGGCGCGCAGTGCGCCTGCAGAAATCACGCGTGCGCTCTCTGTGCTGGCCGATGCTGCGGGCGTCGTGCCCGAAGCCGATAAAGACAACAACACCGTATCTGGCGTTGAGGTCTGTTTTGCGGCGGCCGATAGCTTTGAAAATAACGATAGCATAGAAACGGCGACACCCCTGGCGGTCAATCTTCCCCAGACCCACAACTTCCACAACATGGGCGACGAGGACTGGCTGGTCTTTCAGGCCAAAGCTGGCTACGCCTACACCATCCAGACCAGCAACCTGGGTCTCGCTTCTGACACCTACCTCTTCCTGTACGACAGGGATGGCGTTACCTTGCTCGCCAGCAACGATGACCATGAAGGATCGCTGGCCTCCCGTATCGATTGGACGGCGCCCGCGGCTGGCGACTACTATATTCTAGTGCGGCATTGGAACTCCAACGTGGCCGGCTGCGGTACCCAGTACGATATCAGCCTGAGTGAAACGATCCCAGCAGCGCCGACTCCTACACCCACGATCACACCGACGCTCACAGCCACGCCTGAACCTGACTGCGCCGGGCTGGATCTGGGGAATGTTGCCCTCTTCGCCGGCAAATATTGCAAGGGCGAAAGACGGATCTTCACCGAGGCTGGCCTGTTCAATCTGGACGACTTTGACAACCAGGCCAGCTCCGTTCACGTGCCGCCTGGCTGGTCGGCGCGCGTCTTCAGCGAGCGTGACGGCAGCGGGCACAGCCACTGCGCCTTGTGGGATAAATGGGATCTGAGCCTGGATACCTACGACGGCACAGACGTCAGCATGGACAAATCGATCAGCTCGGTCAGAATCTTCGATCAGCCGAATTGTCCAGCCTCACAGCCTGCGCCGACGGCGACGCCAACATCTACGTCCACAGCCACGCCGACGGTGACGCCAACGGTGACGCCTACACCGACAGCCACGCCGACGGCAACGCCAACCACTCTGCCTGGGATCGAGAACTGTACGTTGAGCATCAACAACGGCGCCCTGTTTACAGGACAACTGGAGGTGGACCTCTACATGACGGCGCAGGGCGCGTCCCAGGTGTTGCTGGACAATACAGGCGGTTTTGAAGCGGCAGAGTGGCAGCCCTTTACATC
>JACFMY010000018.1:8482-30203 GCA_019455155.1 Caldilineaceae bacterium | reverse complement strand
AGCGGCCCGCCGAACGCCCCGATCCATGCGCGGGAGAAGAAGACTGTGAGCCTTGCGATGATTTAGGGAACTGCGATATAATCCTTCCCGGCACCGACTAGGGGCCGGTGGGGGAGGACCTAAATGCCAAGCAGCGATTCAAACGAACGATAGAAACGGGAGACGCAGACGGGCGACGAAACGGTCGCCCGTCTCCTTTTTATGGGGCATCCATGCAGTCTAGCGTGCGGGTGATGTGCTGTTTTGCTTCATTGGCTAAGGTAGCCTCGCCGGACGACGGTGCAATCTACCTTGCAGAGAAGACAGTAGCGAGTAGAATACGGCGCAGGGCGTGATTGACAGTTGTAGTGAGGAACCACATATGACGAAATACATCTTTGTGACGGGTGGCGTGCTCTCTGGTTTGGGGAAGGGTGTGACAGTCGCTTCACTGGGAACCATTTTGAAGGCGCGCGGTGTTCAAGTAGCAACCATGAAGCTTGATCCCTACCTGAATGTCGACCCAGGCACCATGTCACCGTACCAACATGGCGAAGTCTTCGTCACAGAGGACGGTGCTGAAACGGACCTGGACCTGGGACACTATGAACGCTTCGTGGACATCAATCTGTCCAAGCTTAGCAACATCACCAGCGGCCAGATCTACACCTCTGTGCTCAGCCAGGAACGGCGCGGCGATTACCTGGGCGGCACCATTCAGGTAATTCCGCACGTGACGAACGAGATCAAGCGACGGATCGGCGTCGCGGCCAAAGCTTTCCAGGCCGAAGTGCTCATTGTTGAGATCGGCGGCACAGTGGGCGATATTGAAGGCTTGCCCTTCCTGGAGGCCATCCGCCAGATGCGCAAGGATGTGGGGCGTGCCAACACCATGTATGTGCACGTGACCTGGCTGCCCTATCTGGCTGCCAGCAAGGAGCTCAAGACGAAACCCACCCAACACAGCGTGCGGGAACTGCGCGGTATCGGTATCAGCCCCGATGTCATTGTTCTGCGCAGCGATTATGCCGTCGACGAAGATGTCATTGCCAAGACCGCCCTGTTCTGCGATGTCGACAAAGAAGCGGTTGTGCCCCTGATTACGTCTGACACCATCTATGCTGTGCCCTTGAGCCTGGAAGAGTACGGCTTTGGCGATTGGAGCGTGCAACGTCTCGGACTGGAACCACGGCAACCTGCTTCACTCGGGCTGCAGCCCTGGCGCCAGTTCGTTGAGGATCTGCGCCGGGAGAAGCCGGTCCTGCACATCGCCCTGGTGGGAAAATACGTCGAGCTGGAAGACTCATATTTCAGCGTCAAGGAAGCCCTCATGCATGCGGGTCTGGCTGCGGGGTGGGATGTCGAGATCGCCTGGGTCAGCTCTGAGGAATTGGAGAAGGGGCGGGATCTGCACCGGCTGGAAAACGTGGACGGGATTGTCGTGCCTGGCGGCTTTGGCTATCGCGGCATCGAAGGCAAGATTATTGCCGCCCGCTACGCCCGCGAGCATCGCATTCCCTACTTGGGTCTCTGCCTAGGCATGCAGGTAATGTGTATCGAATTCGCCCGTCACATCTATGACACCGACGAGCCCAACAGCACCGAGTTCGACATTAGCACCGAGTATCCCATCATCGATCTCATGCCTGACCAGCGGGATATCGCCGATATGGGCGGGACCATGCGCCTGGGGGTCTATGACTGCCGGCTAATGCCGGACACCCGCGCGGAAAAAGCATACCGCCAACTGGGCTACGATGAGATAGTCCAGGAGCGCCACCGGCATCGCTTCGAGTTCAACAACGCGTTCCGCGAGGAGCTGCAGCGCCACGGCATGACCTTTAGCGGCCTGTCGCCCGATGGTCGTCTCGTCGAGATTGCAGAGATGCGTGACCATCCGTTCATGCTGGGCAGCCAGTTTCATCCTGAGTTCAAGAGCCGGCCCAACAAGCCCCATCCGCTGTTCCTGGCGTTCGTCCAGACCGCGGTCATCTATCACGACACGCGGGATCTAGCGCCGGCTCCCGCTTCTGTACAGGTGGGCGACCACGCCTGACCCGTACGCCCGTGCAGAATATCCGTACCGGCCCGGAAGGCCGCGAGACGGTCTGGGACAAGGATAGGCACTTTGCCTGATATTCTTGCTACCATTGACCGATGTAGCTGCGCGCCCGCTGGCGTTACACTGGTAGCGTGCACCCCTTCCGGTTGTCGAAGCGGCGGATCTGTGACATAATGCTGGCACCAATAAGGGTAGTCAATGCATGCAGAGCACCGGTTGGCAGGCTACGTGCCGGACGGACAAACCGGTTGATATTGCCGAAGCATGAGGGGGTACGCACACCATGTCCGGACATTCTAAGTGGTCTACAATTAAGCGCAAAAAAGGCGCAGCCGATGCCGCACGCGGGAAGCTGTTCACACGTTTGGCGCGTGAGATTCAGATTGCAGCCCGCCAGGGCGCCGATCCAACGACAAATTTCACGCTACGTCTGGCTGTCGACCGCGCCAAAGCGGAAAACATGCCCAAGGACAACATCGAACGCGCGATTCGTCGGGGCGCAGGCCTGGAAAAGGATGGCGCCGAGTACGAAACCGTGGTCTATGAGGGCTACGGTCCCCATGGCATCGCGATCCTGGTGGAATGTCTAACTGACAATCGCAACCGGACGATCGCCGATGTTCGACGGGCCTTTACCAGGGTAAATGGCAATCTTGGGGAACCTGGATCGGTGGCCTGGCAGTTTACTGAGAAGGGATACTTCCTTTTCACCCGTGTCAACAGTGACGGGGAACCAATTGACGTTGACCCCGATGCCGTCTTCATGGCTGCCCTGGATAGCGGTGCCGAGGACGTCGAGATCAGCGACGATGCCGTCGAGGTCTATACCGAGCGGTCAGACTTCGCCCAGGTGAGCCAGGCACTCGAGGCTCAGGGGCTAACGCCTTCTGAGGCCCAGCTCATGATGATACCGAACACCACCATCGAGTTGGGAAACGAGGAAGCCAGCGCGGTGCTGAATCTTATTGAAGCGCTGGAAGAGTTGGACGACGTCAACAAGGTCTATCACAACCTTGAGCTAACAGAGGAAATGGTTGCCCAGTTTGCTTGACGCAAGGCGTTTGCAGGAGAAGGCGGGTAACCGGCCACCGGTTACCCGCCTTATTCTTTTGGGGGCGGGATGACGGACGAAGGTTCTGCCACGGCTCAGCCGCCGGTCTTCACTCGCATTGTGCTTGGCGTGGATCCTGGCACCGCGATTACAGGGTATGGCGTGGTGGGCGAAACGCAGGACGGTAGCTTTGAGCTGTTGGCTTGCGGCGTGATTCGTACCCAGGCGCATGAACCCATGCATCTGCGGTTAAAGGAGATCTTTCAAGATCTCACGGCGCTCATCGACGAGTTCCAGCCTGACCAGATCGCAGTTGAAAAGCTCTTCTTTGGCCGCAATGTCACCACGGCGATCTCCGTCGGCCAGGCACGGGGCGCCATTCTATTGGCTGCGGCCCTGGCCAGCGTCGATGTCGTGGAATACACACCGGCTGAGGTGAAACAGGCGATTGCAGGGTACGGCAATGCCGAAAAGCGCCAGGTGCAGGAGATGGTGCGTCATACGCTGGGTCTGGCCGAACCACCGACACCTGATGACGCGGCTGACGGCGTTGCGATCGCCATCTGCCATTTGCAGACAGCGCCCTATCGCTACCTGTAAAGACGGCAACGACAGAGACAAACTTTACAAGCAGTACATCAAAACTGTCCGATTGGCGAAGGATTTACCGTCGTACAACGATAACATACGTGAAACCGACAACAGCGCGATCACCGTCCTCAGATAGTCTATCAGCTGGACAGGACAGCCCAATGTATCAGACCCTTGTTTTTCATCGAACTGACACTTCTTCGAGCAAGCTTATGACACGGCAGAGTCTGTTGCAAACGACAGTATCGACCGGCGGCATTACCATTCTCGTGGTGGATGATGAGGAGCCGCTGCGCAACCTCTTGCAGATTTCCCTGCAGCGTCATGGCTACCATGTTCTCGTGGCGCGCAATGGTCGTGAGGCGCTGGAGATCGTGAACAACAAAACGGTCGATCTAGTGCTGCTTGACATTATGATGCCCGAAATGGATGGCTTTACGACCTGTGCTGAGCTGCGTAAGCGAAGTGACCTCCCGATCGTCATGCTCACCGCGTTGAACCGGCCAGACGATATTGTCCACGGCTTTAATCTCGGCGCCGACGACTACATCACCAAGCCGTTCACCTTCCGAGAGGTAGAAGTGCGGCTGCAGGCGATCTTGCGCCGCGTGTACTGGAACTAAGAGCGCATGGATCCTGCAATTCTCTCGTCACACGACATTGTGCTCAACGATGAATCCCACGAGGTGATTGTCCGTGGCGAGCTTGTGCATCTCACCCCCATCGAGTACCAGTTGCTGCGCTACCTCATGAGTTCACCAGATCGTCCTGTGAGCAAAGACACCCTCTTCCAAAATGTGTGGGGCTATGACATGGCCGGCGGCACAAACCTCGTCGAGGTGGCCATGCGTCGTCTCCGTGAGAAAATTGAACAAGATCCCTCTCAGCCGGTATACTTGTTGACAGTCCGTGGCGCCGGCTACAAGTTCAACTCTCAGGGAGTGGAGAATCAGGGGGCGGCTAACCAGGCTGCCTGATCTCGCCTGCCCTGAGCCAATCCGCCAGCCTCCGGCGCCTGGCTAGCAGGGGGATCTATGCTTCGCACAATCCGAGGGTTGGTCGCCGCTCGCAGCAAGGATGTGGTTGTCGTTGAGGTCGGTACGGAAGCCGGCGGCGTTGGATTCAAGATTTCGGTTCCCGAACCGACAGCAGCACGTTTTCAGGAAGGCGCTGCTGTTTTTTTGCATACCTACCTCCAGGTACGTGAAGACGCTCTGACCCTCTACGGCTTTGAAACTGAAGATGAATTGGCCATCTTCGAGCTGCTTCTGACCGTGAGCGGCGTTGGCCCACGCGTTGCCCTATCGACCCTAAGCACGCTCAGCCCCGATGCCCTGCGCCTTGCGCTGGCCAATGGCGAGGCGGCCCTCGTTGCGCGTGTGCCGGGAGTCGGCAAGCGCACAGCCGAGAAGATCGTGTTGGAGCTCAAGGACAAGGTCAAGGCCCCCGCCACGGGCCTGGAGGCGCTTGCCCAGCTTACTTCAGCCGACGCCGAGGTGATCGACGCGTTGGTGGCTTTGGGGTACAGCGTGGTCGAAGCACAGCGTGCGGTGCAACACCTGCCCAAAGAAGCCACCACCGTCGAAGAGAGACTGCGCCTGGCGCTGAGCAAGTTCGGCGGCTAATTGTTTTCCCCGCATGTGACTAGATCGTTTGACACACTCCCCCTGCTTCACCTATAATTCCATAGCTTTTGGCGCTGCACGTGCGCGACTACATGAGCGCAGACGCCGCGGGCAACGGCTCGCTTTGCCCCGCCGCCGTGTCGTTGTCTGGGATTGGTGCAGCTGCAACGACCCGATCAAGAGGATAGGAATTCATGGCTGAAGTACAGACGCTACGCAAAGGTGACATCTTCGAAGAGGAAAACCAGCTTTGGCGCGTGCTCGAATACCAACACATCAAAGTGGCTCGTGGCGGCGCTACCATCCGGCTCAAGATTCGCAACGTCCGAACCGGGTCTACAGTCGAGCGGACCTATAACAACGGCGCCCGGCTCAATGACGTACGCCTTGACAACGACGATGTCCAGTATCTCTACAATGACGGCGAGTTCTATCATTTCATGAACACCGAGACCTTCGAGCAGATTGCGCTCCCTTTGGACGCGGTCGAGGCAGTCAAGGACTACCTGGTTGAGAACATGGTTGTGAACCTGGAGACCTATGAGGATGAGCCGTTGAACATCAAATTGCCCACCGCTGTCGATCTCAGAGTCGTGTGGGCTGAGCCGGCCATTGCCGGCGACACCGCCAACGCCCCCACCAAACAGGTGGAGCTGGAGACCGGCCTGCGAATCCAGGTGCCCATGTTCGTTCAAGAGGATGACGTCATTCGTGTCGATACCCGTGACGGCGCCTACGTGACGCGCGTGAAGTGACGCGCATGAAGTGACGCATCCCTTCTGGAGAGGCGATAATTTGCCCGAATATTCCTGGTTCGCTATACTAATCGAGAATCTGCCGTTGTAGCTCAGCCGGAAGAGCGGCGCACTCGTAATGCGCAGGTCATGGGTTCGAGTCCCATCAACGGCTCACCGGTGCCCTTCCCAGAGGAAGGGCATTTTTGTTGGAACCTCTGCTGCGGCGGGCATCGTTGATCAAAACAGTGCATGACGGCGCCAACACCGGGTGGCTCTGCCTGAGGAGACCGCAACAACGATACTGTTGTATTACGCGCGGCGTCATAGCCTAACGTATGAAATTGACAAAGGCAGTCCGGCAGGCTAGACTTCGCATAATCGAGCACAGGCAGCTGTGCCTGCGACTCACTGGCCGGTACCCAACCGGCAGTTGCGATCGCCATACCGGCAGATGGGGAGACCACGGTGTCTGACCAAACCGAAGCGGAAGCGATCGACTTTGTGGGCGACATGCTGACATTTAACTCTCGAAAGACCTCTGGCGTTGATACATCGATGAAGAGCGAGCGGGGCAGGGGCGCCGCGACCAATGGTGCCCAGACAGGTCTGAGTATTGGCCCCATTCTGCGCGAGCGCCGGGAAGCCATGGGCGTAACCCTGGCCGAGGCCGAGGTTGCTACCCGGATTCGCCAGAAGTATCTTTCAGCCCTCGAGTCGGACGAATGGGATCTGTTGCCCGGTGAAGTCGTAGGGCGTGGCTTTCTGCGCAACTATGCCACCTACCTGGGTCTTGAGCCCACAGAGATGATTGAACGGCGCCGCGCCGTGGCCGACGCCTCGCTGGCATCCGTGCTTGCAGATACAAGCGCCGGCGCCGCATTGCCGCCTGAGCGTAAGGTCGACTATCGA
Organism: Caldilineaceae bacterium; assembly: GCA_019455155.1. GTDB lineage: Bacteria > Chloroflexota > Anaerolineae > Caldilineales > Caldilineaceae > JACFMY01. The sequence goes on along the minus strand of JACFMY010000018.1, from coordinate 23,249 downwards.
CCCAAGGATATGGCGCTGCGCGACGAAGGCGATGAGCTGGAGACATCGCGCCGGCTCAACCTCGCACCCTTTGCCTTTATCGTGGGGCTGGTGCTCTTGATCCTGGCTGTCTGGTGGGGCGTGACCCAACTGGCGCCCCAATTCGACAATTGGATGGCCGCGATTGAGGGGCAGATCGCCGCCTGGCAACAGCCGGCTCCTACGCCCGTGGCAACGCAGTCTCTTCCCGAAAACCTGATCGCACCCACTGCGGACGCTGCCGCGGCCGCAGACCAGGCTACCTCAAGCGCAGGGGAAGCGAGCGCACCGGCTGTTGTGAATCCGGCCACTGAAGTGGCGGTGACTGAAGCGGCGCCTCCCGCAGCTGTGGCGCCTACGCCGACCGCGCAGCCAACTGAGGAAGCTGTCAGCCTCACGGCTCTGTTGCCCACACCTACGCCCACACCACAGCCGGCCGCAGTCGAAAGCACCAACCCCGCGACGGCCAATACGGCCGCGAACCTGCGTGGTGGGCCATCCACGGACTTTCCCATTGTCGGCGGCGCTACCGAAGGCCAAACATTGACGATTATCGGCCGCAACGCCGACGGTACCTGGTATGCGCTGGAGGGTGGCGCCTGGATCTTTGCCCAGCTGGTCGACAACGCGCCGGCCGATCTGCCCGAAGTCGCGGAACCGCCGTTGCCGGCCGCCGGTGAAGAACAGGCGGCACAGCCCTAACCGCGCACCGCTGGCGCAAAGCTAGCAATTCTCCGAATAGCAGATAAAAAAAGGCGAGGCGGGTATTACCCCCCTCGCCTTTCTGTTTGCCTGCCAGTCCCGTCACGAAGCACTGGCTACCCGGCGTAAGGCCGGTACCTCGTCCAACGGTATCGCCTCCAGCTCGCCTTCTTTTGTCTTGACCAGTTTGTAGATCTGCTCGGCCCGATCGGTCATTAGGACGCCATGAACGTGGTCGATCTCGTGCTGGAAAATACGGGCCAGCCAGTCGTAGGCTTTGATCCGTACCTCCTTGCCATGGCGATCCTGCGCTTTGACGACCACAAAGGTCGCCCGCTCCACATCTGCCGCCAGGCCTGGAATACTCAGACAGCCCTCTTGGCCGACTTCAGAGCCTTTCTTCTTTATGATCTCAGGGTTGATGATCTCGTAGAGCACTTTGGGGCTCTCGGGATCCTCTTCGTCCTCTGGATATTCAATCACCGCAATGCGCTGGCTAACGCCGACCTGCGGCGCGGCAAGGCCCACGCCAGGCGCTTCGCGCATCGTCTCAAGCATGTCGTCCAGCAGCTTGTGCAGCTCCGGGCCAAATTCACGGACGCGTGCAGCAGGTTTAAGCAATACCTCGTCGTCCGGCTCACCTACTGTCACGATGCGCATCAATGCCATGAATCGACTCTTCTCCTCACCTTGATCTCCTCCTGTGCCGGCGCAATTGCTATGACAATTGCGATCACAGGGCTTCCCATGCCAAGCGGCAGCCGCCGGCTGCTAATCTTCCCGATCGTAGATGTTTCCCCAGTCTTTGTCAAACAGGTGCGCAGGTGAACGGCATCACGCTCCGCAGCCTGAACAGGACTGTAGCCACGAAAGTCGGCGTTACTTTTCAACCTTGCCGTTCGTCATCGTTGCTGAACACCCCATTCGCCGGCTTCACGGATGGGCGCCCGCTTGTGATGCCGGCTTGACAATGTGGATCGGTATCACGCTTTGAAGCGAAAGTGCTGGAGGTTTATCCCATGCGATCTATGGTTCGACCATTCTTACTCTTGCCTGCTTTGATTGTGGCCATGGTGGTCATCCCCACTATGGTGCTCTTTGCCGCCAGCGGCGCTCCTGGCGCAGATCTGGCCGGCATCGTTCCTGGGGCCCGGGAAGCCGGCGCCATGGATTTGAGCAGTATCTCTGCGTTCCAGAGTCCGCTGCCGCCGGGCACGGTGCCGCCCGGTACGGTACCGCCGCCAACGCCCCGCCCGCGCCCGCGCCCAACCACCGTCGTTGTGCCGCGCGCGCCCGCCGTAGCGACCACGCCCAGTGATCGCGCGACCATCTATCCCTACGAGATCGAGAAGGTTATCGGCGACCGGCTGAGCCCGACGATCTATGCCTTTATTGAAAACGGCGCGCTGTACCGTTCCGATGACGACGGCCGCATTTGGACGCTCGTCACCGCCCGTCCCAAACGAGATGATTTCTTGATGAGCTCTGCTGACCCCAATGTGCTTTACAGCGGCGACGGAGTTGATTGTGCGGACCCAGTGGCCGGCAATGCTCCTATGTATCGATCGGACGACGGCGGCTTCACATGGGACGAACTGCCAACCGGCATAAACCTGCGGCCGCTTCTGATCGATCCCGCGAACCCCGATGTCTTGTTTGCAGCCGATTGCGCCATGCTCTACCTTTCGACCGACGGTGGGATGAGTTGGACCAGCCGTGCTGACAATTCGGAAGCAAGGCTGTGGGAGACCTATCGTGTCGTCGCCATGACCTCGGCCTCGCTCGTGGGGGATCCGGTGCCGGCTGTGCCGCACTGGGACCAGCTCTATGCCGCCGGCAACAACGCCTCTGGTGAGGGCGTGATTACCTTCACCGGCGATCAGGGCGGCACCTGGGCCAACATCACCGATCCTGAGCGCGCGCCCATGTCCCTCATCACCGTGGTTGCCGACCTCTACCGGGCTGGCCATATATGGATGCTGGCTGAGAATGGTGTTTGGGCGACCGAAGACTTCGGTGTCGACTGGCAATTCTCCGATCGTGGCCTGCGCAGCCTGACACGCACCGCCAGTGCAGCGCTTACTGACTTGACCTACGCCACAAACGGAAAACTCTATCTGGGTACCTCCCAGGGGGTCTTCGAGAAACCGATCAACGGCGAAATGTGGACGCGGGTCGTCGATACTGGGTTCACCAGTAAGGAAGTCGTCAATTTCCTCCTTACCGAAACCAGCCCGCGCAATCTGTGGGTGAACACAGATGATGGCGTCTTCACGTACTATCTTGAGGACTGACGGCGTACACCAGAGAGAAGGTGCGGCTGGCACAGAACCAGCCACGAAAAGAATGAGGGCAGGGCGCCGGCCCTGCCCTCATTCTTTTCCCTTGTTACAAAACGCTACATGTGCGCCGCCGCGATCCGAACCGCTTAGGCGGTGGCCGGGCGCATGCGCAGCAGCCGTAGGCCGTTGGCGACAACGATGAGCGTGCTGCCTTCATGGCCGACGACACCAAGCGGAAGGGGCAGTAGAAAACCGGGCACAAAGAGCGGCAAGAGAATGGTGCTGAGCACAAGCGTCACGATCACACCCACCGAAAAGAGCACGTTTTGGCGGATGATGCGCGCGGCGCGCCGGCTCAGATCCAGCGTAAACGGCAGCATGGAGAGATCGCTGGACATGAGCACCACATCGGCCGTCTCCAGCGCCACGTCTGTGCCGCCGGCGCCCATGGCAATACCGACACGGGCATTGGCCAGCGCAGGCGCATCGTTGACGCCGTCGCCTACCATGGCGACCTCGCCTTCCTCACTAAGGTGCTTCACCAACTCCAGCTTCTGCTCCGGCAACAAGTCGGCATACACATGCTCAATGCCTGCCCGTTCGGCCACATAGGCTGCGGCGGCTTTGTTGTCGCCAGTCATCATCACCACGCGGCGAACGCCCTGTTGTTTGAGCGCCCGTACCGCCTCGGCTGACTCGGGCCGCAACACGTCAGCCACAGCAATATAGCCCATCACTTCCCAGTCGCGGCTACTGCCCAGTGTGTCCTCGACCCTACTGCGCCGGACAACCAGCATAACGGTCTTGCCCTGGCGTTGCAGGGCATTGCCGATCATGCGGATAGCGGGCGAAAGATCCATTTCCTCATTCAAGAAGAGACGGTCGTTACCGATGTAGATCGTCTCCAGGTGTGTGCCACGGTCAAAGCGCGCCATGATACCTTCACCGGGGATCGCCCTGAAATCGACCGGTTTCTCAAGCTCCAGCCCTTCCTCGCGCGCCTTTTCAATAATGGCCTTGCCGATATGATGTTCGCTGAGCGTCTCAGCGCTGGCCGCGGTGCGCAGCAGCGCCGATGCGGAGTGGCCCGCAAGCGGGTGGATGTTGGTGACCACTGGTTTGCCCGGCGTCAGCGTGCCGGTCTTGTCAAAAGCGATAATGTCGGTCTTGCCCATCAATTCCAGGTACGCGCCCCCTTTGAAGAGCACACCCTGGCGCGCAGCCGCCGCGATCGCGCTCAGCGCGCTGGCAGGGGTACTGATGACGAGCGCACATGGGCTGGCAACCACCAACAGCGTCATGGCCCGGTAGAGGGTGTCGCCAAACGGCTCGTCAACAAAGAGCAGCGGCAAGATAATGGCCAACAGTGTGGCGCCAATGATCGTATAGGTGTACGGCTGGCTGAAGCGGTCGATGAACTGCTGCGTCGGCGTAGCATCCTCGCGTGCCTCTTGCACCATCGCGATGATACGGCTGAGGGTGCTCTCCGCGGCCAGCTTGGTGACCTCAACCTCCAACGCGCCGCCGCCGTTGATGGTGCCAGCAAAGACCTGATCGCCCACCCGCTTGTGGACCGGGATGCTCTCCCCGGTGATCGCGCTCTGGTCTATGCTGCTGGAGCCGTTTACCACCAGGCCATCGATAGGAAGACGGTCGCCGGGGCGCACCAACACAACGTCGCCGATCACGAGCTCATCCACCGGCACAACCGCTTCCTGACCGCTGCGACGGACAAGCGCTACTTCCGGGCGCAGCTTGCCGAGCGATTCAATGGCCTTGCGCGTGCGTCCAATGGCATAGGTTTCCAGCGCACCGCTCAAGGTAAACAGGAAGAGTAGCAGCGCGCCCTCTACCCATTCATTGATGAGCGCGGCGCCAAGGGCCGCAGCCAACATGAGAAAATCAATGTCAAATCTGCCCTGTTTTGCCTCTTCCCAGGCGCCCAAAAGACCTGAGTAGCCGCCGGCCGCAAAAGCAATCACAGCGACGGCAACGATAGCCCAACCCGGCAGCGCATTGGTCAGCTCACCTCCAATCCAGCCGCCAAGCATGGCCAGCAAGGTGATGGCGGCAAGCACGAACTCGTAGTTGTCCTTCCAAAAAACAATTGTCTGCCAGGCGGGTTTTTCGCCAGGCGCACCAAAACCATAGGCCGGTGCTCGATTCGCTGTTTGTGTCGTCATGGTAGATGAACCTAATAATATCGAGTGAAAGGATTCTCTGATCTCTCTGCTAATATGTTGTCATGTGTCTGGCTACACACTACAGCCGGGCAGGCCCTGTCCAGGATTGCGCCACAGCGTAGCTCGAGTGGGTACGCCTAATCCTGACCGGGCAAGCTCATTTCTGTTGCTGAGCCTGCATCTGGATCTCTGCGCGACGCTGCTCGCGGCACTCGGCGCAGAAGCCAAGCAGGTCAATCTTGGCCGCCGCGGTTTGGAAGCCCGTTTCAGCCAAGACCTGGGCGGACAACAGCTCTATGCCCAGTTGACCATGGTAGTCGATGATCTTATGGCAGCGTAGACAAATCAGATTGACATGTGGCTCCGGATTGGTGTCGTAGTGGGTGTGGTCAGAGCCCAGGCTCAGCTCGACTATGGCGCCGAGTTGTTGCAGTGTGTTGAGTGTGTTGTAGACCGTCGCCCTGCTGATCTCAGGGTGCGAAGATTCCAGCCTGGCATAGACCTGGTAGGCAGAAGGGTGCTGATCGGTCTCGGCAAGATAGCGGCAGATTGCCTTCCGCTGTGGCGTGACCCGCAGCCCAGCCTGGCGCAAGGCCTGGAGAAATCGCTCGTACTTGTTCTGTGTGTGCATGGTCTGCCTGATTTACTTTAGACTCATTCTAAATACATGCAGGAGTGTAACATAAAAGAGCCTGCTCGTCAAGCGTTATTAAGAATGAATCTAAAATGAACCAGGTTGCTTCTTTGCTGGCCGTTGTCTCGTGCAGGAAGTGGCAAATGTCCCAAAAGTTGTATTTTCTTTGACACGTCCAGTGAACTTTGATACAATCGCCCACACGTTTTCTCGGTCACAACCAATTTTTGGCGCGCCTGTGTTCCGATATTTGCTTACTTTTGTTGTCTCGTTTGCTACCATTGCCTGGCTCGTCTTGAGCTATTTGCCCGCGTCAGCTGCGGCATTGCCCCAGCTGACGTTTGATGATGGTGCCACGGCATGGTGGTTTTTCTTGTTGGCTGTGCTGGCACTGGCCCTCTTCATTGGCGTGCAGGTCCGAATCGTAAAACGAACAGCGGATCTGTTCAGCCAGCCGTCCCACTCATTGACGGGGCAGTCAATTCGGGCCTTTAGGCTTACTCGCAGTAAAGAGATCTTCTGGACAGCGTTGCCGTTGGTAGCCACCGTGGCGTTGGCTCTGTGGCTCTTGGCAAGTCAGTAGCGGTGGCTGCGCTGGGATGCGTTATCGATTCAGGTAGCAGTTGCATTGTAAGTAGGAGCAAAGGCTAGCATATGCTCAAGTTGCCCGCCTCGTCGAAAGACAAGCGTCACTTCTATATCGTTGGTGGTCTGATCGTAGTCACGACCATCGTTCTCGGCATTCTCTTGCAGGCGATTCTGCCCATCAAGGCATCTACGGCAGAGCAGTCTGTGCCGATTGCCTGGCTCTTCCGTGTCCATATCTGGCTTCTTGCCTTCCTCTTCGCGTTGGTCGTCATGTTTATGCTCTACTCGCTGGTCGTCTTCCGCCGCCGCAAAGACGACGATTCGGAAGGGGAGCATTTCGAGGGCAATACAACCCTTGAGGTTCTGTGGACAGTCGTGCCTCTGGTGGTCGTATTGATTTTCTCGTTCATTGGTATTCAGACATTGAACGATACGCTTGCCGGCGGCAGCGACGTGCAGGTCACGGCAGTAGGGTTTCAGTGGTCCTGGAGATTCGAGTACCCGAACGGGGTGGTGAGCCAGGAGCTGGTGCTGCCGGTGGACAAGCCCGCCTTGATTTCGCTCAAAGCGGAAGATGTGATCCATTCGTTCTGGGTTGCAGAATGGGGGCCCAAGCAAGATCTTGTCCCGGGCATGACGACGTCACTACACGTCACGCCCAAAGATACGGGCGAGTTCAAGTTGCGCTGCGCGGAGCTTTGTGGGCTATCCCACTGGAGCATGCTGGCCACCGTCCGGGTGGTTCCTGAAGAGGAATATACCGCGTGGATGGAGCAAAAGGTGGCTGAGCAGAACCTGCAGACTGCTAGCAAATAAGCTATGTGTGCCTGTGCCCGAGCTTGTCTCGAACGTGCGTCCCTCTCCCCGATTGGGAATGTTATTCAGCGTCATGACTGCATGCGATCGTCCTGTAGGTGTATGAAGGAGAAAGCGAACCTATGTCACTAACCTCTCTCGGATTGGTGCGCGGCATCATCGGCTACTTTGCCGGCATGGTTGTCGGCGTGGTGGTTGTGCTGGTTGCCCGCCTGTTGCTCGGCATGGAAGCGTGGGCTCCGGAAGCCGTATGGGTGGGTGGCATCATTTCCGCGACGATCGGTTTTATGATAGCCGTCGGCTCGTTCAACGACTGGTATTTGTGGATGCGTGGCGTCAAGACCCCAATGCGGCACGGCCCGCCGGAGGGGAAACCCGCCTGGACGCGCTACTTCGGCGTAGATTATAACCACAAGGTTATCGGCATTCAGTACGGCGTGACTGGACTGCTCCTGCTGGTGATTGGCGGTAGCTTTGCCCTCATGTTCCGCACCGAGCTGGCCGAATCAGGGCTGCAGTTCCTGAACGCCGGTCTCTTCAACAGCCTGGTGAGCATGCACGGCTGGGTGGCGCTCGCCGCGATCCTTCTGGGCATTGGCGGTATGGCCAACTACCTGGTGCCGCTCATGATTGGCGCTGAGGACATGGCGTTTCCGCGGCTGAACTCCTTTGCCTACTGGATCAACGTCCCAGCCATCATCTCGCTGGTCATCAGCGTCTTCTTCGGCTGGGATTCGGGATGGACAGCCTACCCGCCGCTCAGCCTGCGCGGCTCGGTGGGCTACCAGTTCATGTTGTGGGCGATCTTCTTTGTGGGCTTGTCGTCGATTCTTGGCTCCGTGAACCTCATCGTCACCATGTTGATGATGCGTCCCAAAGGCATGACCCTCTTTCGCATGCCCATCTTCTGTTGGGCCGTCCTGGCCACGAGCCTGATTCAGCTGACAGCGACGCAGCTCATTGGCCAGTCGTTCATGATGCTTTCCTTCGAACGCGCCCTGGGTATGCCGTTCTTTAATCCGATTATGAACTCGGCCGGTGAGAATATCGGCGGGCAGCCGCTGCTCTTCCAGAATCTGTTCTGGTTCTACTCGCACCCGGCCGTGTACATTTTCGTGTTGCCCGGCCTCGGCATCATCAGCGAGATTCTACCCGTCTTCTCCCGCAAGCCGCTCTTTGGCTACCGGTGGGTGGCGCTGTCGAGCCTGGCGATTGCCCTGGTGGGTTTCCTGGTCTGGGGCCACCACATGTTCACCTCAGGCTACCAGCCCTACCTGAGGGTCGTCTTCATGGTCTCCACCTTGCTGGTGGCGGTGCCCACAGGCGTCAAATTCTTCAGTTGGTTGGGCACGCTGTGGGGCGGACGTTTGAGCTTTCAGACGCCCATGCTGTTCACGCTGGGCGCTATCTCCGTCTTCTTGATCGGCGGCCTCAGTGGGCCGATTCTGGCAACGGCCACGACGGATCTCTTCCTGCATGACACCTACTTCGTGGTGGGTCATTTCCATGCCACGATCTTTGGTGGATTCGTCTTCCCCTTCTTTGCGGCAATCTACTACTGGTATCCCAAGATCACGGGGCGCATGTACAACGAGACGTTGGGCAAGATCCACTTCTGGCTGATGACGCCTGGCTTCTGGCTCATGAGCCTTGCTCAGATGACGACAGGCGTCATGGGCATGCGGCGCCGCATTGCTGACTACGACCCGGCTCTCGGCGTCGATGGCGTGCAGCTGCTGATCACGGTGGCTGGCTTCGTGATCGCCTTCTCGATTCTGCTCATGATCTATAACTTGTTCACCAGCGCCGAGGTCGGTGTACTGGCCGGCAATAACCCCTGGCGCTCTCGCTCACCCGAGTGGCAGATTCCGTCGCCTGTGCCAGAGCACAGCTATGCGCAGCCAATTGCAGTTGTCGGCGAACCCTATGACTACGGTCTGCCGGGCTCCCGTTATATTGTGACGGCCGGCGCCGGCGACGACTGAGAATGGGCTGGGCAAGGCACTGGACGGGGCAGCTAACTGCCATCCAGGGCAGTTGCCCGTTCCCGGCTATCATTAAGCGTTTCAGGAGGAGACAGGATCGTGCACAAGGCAAGTAACTACGGCAGCGTTGTCATTACAGGGATCGTTCTGGCCGCGCTGACCTTGCTCGAATACTTCATGGCCATCAACCACTTTGGTGCTGCGCTGCTGTTGCTCGTGGCTGCGTTGAAGGCCGTTATTGTCGTCTATTTCTTCATGCATGTGAGTCGCCTCTGGGCGCCAGAAGGGGAGCATTGATCGATGGCTGCTGTGACGACTGCTGTCAAGGGTGCTGATCTCCACGTAGAACACGCCGCTCACGACAACTATGCGGCCCAGCTGCGCATGAACCGGCTGGGACTCTGGATGTTCTTCATCTCAGAGGCTTTTCTCTTTGGCGGCCTGCTGGCGACACGCTTCTACCTGTGGGGGGCCGGCAGCCGCCCCGAGCTAGACCAGATGGTTGGCCTGATCGTCACCTCAGTCCTGCTGCTGAGCAGCGTCAGCATGCGTCTGGCTGAGACTGCCATAGAGCGGGGCGACCGCAGGACCTTTTCGATCTTCATGATTGTGACCGCCGTTCTGGGCACTGCCTTCCTGGTGGGCGTCATGGTCTTCGAATGGGGACTCTTCCCTGCCATCTACGCGGCGCATCTCACGCCTTGGGGTGATAAGTTTGGCGCCGTGGTCTTTGCCATGACCGGCATGCATGCACTGCACGTTATCTCTGGCGTGATCTTTATCCTTGTCGTATGGAATCTCGCCCGCAAGGGGCACTTCTCGTCTGAGCAGCATTGGGGTGTAGAGGCTTGCGCCATCTACTGGCACTACGTAGATGTGGTGTGGATCTTCTTCTACCCTGCCCTCTACCTGATTGGGTCGGCGGTACATATCACACACTGATGCTTTTTTGCCAGACTAGTTCACGCAATGCGCGATACGTGGGGACGCGCCAGCCTCCCAGGTACCGCACATTGCGTTTTTTTTGCATTGGCAGCTTGGCTGCGGAGCATAGATAAGCGATGCACCCGCTCTGGAAAGCTCTGTTTTCGCCTTGGGAGCTGCGCTGGGAGGTTATCGTTCCCTTAGCAGTGATGGGCATCCTATACGGCGCTGGTTGGCTTCGCCTGCACCGCGGCTTGGGGCGTCGCAAGCTGGCCAGCCGTTGGCGCTTGCTGGCCTACTATGTTGGCCTGTTTTCCATCGCGCTCGCCCTCCTTTCGCCAGTAGACTGGTTGGGAACACAGCTGCTGCTCATGCACATGGTGCAACACAAGCTGCTCGTGATGATTGCGGCGCCGCTTGTCTGGCTGGGCAACCCGTTCCCGGTGGCCATGTGGGCGCTGCCACTGCAGGCGCGCCGTGCCGCAGCCACCCTGTTGAACCAGGGGTCAGTAGTCAGGCGGTCCCTGGCGCCAGTAGCGGCGCCGGTCATTTGCTGGCTGATCTTTGTCTTTATCTACGTCGGCTGGCACGACCAGATGATGTACAACCTGGCGCTGCGCCTGGAGTGGGTGCACAACCTGGAGCATCTCACCTTCTTTCTGGGCGCCATGCTCTTCTGGTGGCCCGTCATCAACAGCCCACCGCGGCTCCATAGATCGCTCCCCTACGTGGCGCGCATCGTCTACGTGCTGGCCTTTGTGCCGGTCAACGCCATCACTGGCTTTGCCATCGCCAATGCCGCGGACGTCATCTATACGCACTACCTGACGGTGCCACGTCTCTTTGGCCTCTCACCTCTCGAGGATCAGGCCTGGGGTGGGGCGCTCATGTGGGTCTGGGCGAGCCAGATGATGATCATGACCGCTGTGATCATGTTGGGGGCGATGTTGCGTGACCACAAGACACGCGCGGCAAGCCGGTCGATCCATCCCAACCCTCACCTGGTGGGACGCCAACAGTCCGCGCCCCGCTGATGGGATATACTGATGGGATACAATGCGGGATGATTCAGCGGATGCTGCGCCTGTTGGCGCGCACGATCTTGCTTTTGGTACTGTTGGCGATGCCTGCCAGCCTGTGGGCTCACGGTGGGGGCACGCCTCAACTGACCGATGTGACAGCTGGCCCCTATCGCCTCTTTGCATGGACAAACCCGGAACCCTGGCGGGTTGGAGAAGTCCATCTCACGGTGGCGGTGACGCTGCCCACAGCAGAGGGAAGCGCGGTGCCTGTCAGCGACGCACAGGTGCAGGTGACCCTGCAGCCGCTGGCAGGCCAGCAGGCGGAGACTTTGATACTGGCTGGTCGCGAGCAGGGTGGGGCCGGCGCCGGTTTCTACGAGGCCGATGCCGATCTGCCTGCCGCTGGCCCATGGGAAGTCGAGATCCAGGTGAGTGGTCCAGATGGGAGTGGCGACGCTCGCTTCACAATCGAGGCACAAACGGCTACAACCCTCAACTGGACCAGCATAGGAGCCATCGTGCTGGTCGCGTCTGTGATCCTTGCCCTTGTGGCCACGAGACGCCGCCAGTCTACACGGCAGGCCTAGGCCGTGCCAGCGGTCTGTCAACGGTCAAACTTGAGTTGGGTAGTGGCGACTTCCGTCGCTGTGGACAGGTGAACCACGACGAAAGCCGTCACTGCCAAATGACGATTGGCAGCCCCCTGGTGGCGGCTGTGGGCAGCTGGAGCGATTTGTGTACATATTGAAGATATTCAACAAGAAATGGATTCTGCTGACAATTATCGTGGCCGGTTTCATGGTCCTGTTCGTGCGGCTGGGGTTCTGGCAGCTTGACCGGTGGCAGCAGAAGATCGACTACAACACGCGGGCGGCCGAGCGTTGGCAACAGCCGCCCTTCGATCTCAATGGCAATACCTTGCCAGACGACCTGGCGGCGCTTGAGTTCCGGCGCGTGCAGGCCTACGGTACATTTGACTACGCCCGGCAGATTGCCCTGACTGTCAACTGTAACGAATACCTGTCGGGCGTGCATTTGGTGACGCCGCTGGTGCTGGAGGAGAATCGTGCAGTCCTGGTCAATCGTGGCTGTGTACCCCTGGACCAGGCTGATCCAACCTCTTGGCCTCAATTCGAGGAAATGCAGACTGGCACCATCACCGGTTTGATTCAGGCGTCACAGCCGCCACCTAATGGCCAGCAGAGCACCCCGCCTGCGGCTCCTCAGCGGAGTTGGTTCCGCATCGATATCCCGGCCATCCAGGCGCAGCTGCCCTATGAACTGGAGTCTGGCTGGATCTGGCAACTCCCTGAGCCGGGCCGCTCCGCGACTGCACTGCCGCTGCGTATGGAGCCCATGGCGCTCAATGAGGGTAACCACCTGAGCTATGCGATCCAGTGGTTTGCATTTGTAGCGATTGCGGGCTTTGGATATATCATGTTTGTGCGGTACCGTGAGCGAAAAGCGGCAGGGCTGCATGTCGCACCCCAGGTGCCAGCCATGCCAGCGGAATCCACGGCGACGCCCGGCGAAGAGGGCGACCTGGCTCTTCCAGCCGTTCAGCGCGATTCAAGATAACCACACTATCCTACATAGATTCGGATGATCGACAGCACGCGTATCGAAACCAAGGGTACAGACGCCAATCTATCGCACGAGCAGGCCCTGGCCCGGCTGGCCATCAGTGACTACATCATGCTCACCAAGCCGCGCATTGTCCTGCTGCTGCTGATAGTCACGTTGGTGCCCATGTATCTGGCCGGACCGGAGGCGCCGAACGGTTGGCTTGTCTTTTGGACCATGGCCGGCGGCTTCATGGCGGCTGGCGGGGCCAATGCGCTGAACCAGCTGGTGGATCGAGACATCGACCATGTCATGGTGCGAACCCGGCAACGTCCCCTCCCGGATGGCCGCATGACGCCGTTTCAGGTGCTGCTGTTTGGTCTCGCCTTGAGCGTGAGCAGCATTGTGGTGCTCTGGTGGCTGGTCAACCCACTGGCCGCGCTCGTCGCGCTCTTTGGCCTGCTGTACTATGTCTTTGTCTACACCGTTCTGCTGAAACGGCACAGCACACAGAACATTGTGATTGGCGGTCTGGCCGGTGCGGTGCCGCCTTTGGTGGGATGGGCAGCAGCGGCCAATGAAGTGGCAATGTTGCCGCTGCTCATGGTATTGATCGTTTTCTACTGGACCCCACCGCACTTCTGGGCATTGGCCCTAATGCGTCAAAAGGAATACCGCGCCGCGGGTGTGCCCATGTTGCCCGTCATCGCGGGCGCGGGCGAGACGCACCGGCAGATCGTCATGTATAGCGCGCTGCTCCTGCTTATGTCGCTGCTGCCGGTCTTCTTTCGCCTGCTTGGGCCGCTTTACCTCGGGCTGTCGTTGATGCTGAACGGGGTCTTTTTATGGGATGCCATTGCGGTCTGGCGCCAGCCCAGCAACGCCAACATCTGGCGCCTGTACAAATACAGCCTGCTCTTCCTGGCCTTGCTGTTCCTCGCTATGGGGATTGACGGCCTCTTTTTTACGGTCCCGCCCACCGCGATCAACTTTTCTTTCCGTTTGCCGTTTTGAGCCGGACGCTTACGTGCGGAGTTCGTATGGCCCCGCAGTGATACAGGCGGCAGGCACACGTGCCTGCCGCCCTTAATTGGCCATCAATTCCTGGTTGTCCATACTGGTTCAGGATGGATGTCCGGCTCTGGCCGGGGACCCGCGTCAGGCCTGCCGCTGCCTTCCAGGCGGCTGATCGCCCGGACCGCCATATCGTGGTCGCACAGAATCTGGCAAGACAGGCGCACGCCGCTCAGTCCACGTTCTGCCAGCTTGTCTTTTTCTGCTTGCGTCATCTTGTTGGGTTCGCCGTCGATGAATTCAACGCGACAGGTTGTGCAACGGCAGTTGCCACCACAGGCATGTAGCTGGTCCACGCCGGCTTCGTCTTCCAAGGCAAGGACTAATCGTTTTCCCTGCGGGACTTCAAAGGTGCCGTAGCCTTCAACTGTCAATTTGGGCATGATGCTCTCCTGTAGATTGCTGTAACGATGGTTCTGTGATCCGGTCAACTGTAACATGGCTACCTGGTAATCGCCCGTCGCCTACTAGACCGGCAATGTGAGTCCTTCCTATGATTCCTGAAGCAACCACGAATCGGTGTATGATTGGTCACATTCTTACGCGACACATGTAGAGTGCCTTGTCTGCGTTGTCGCCCATAGGAAGCCAAAACGAGCCACTCAACGCTCTGCAGAAAGGGTGGGAGTACCTTGAATTCAGTAGTCACGCGGCGCAGGACCCCAGGTATGGCGACCTTCATGATTATTTGGTTCGGGCAACTGGTCTCTTTGTTGGGGACGAGCATGACCCGTTTTGCTCTCACGATCTGGGCGTTTCAGGTCACTGGCGAGGCGACGGCTCTGGCACTGGTGGGCTTCTTCTCTTTCGCACCGTTGGTCATATTCAGTCCCATCGCGGGTGCGCTGGTGGACCGGTGGAATCGCAAGTTGCTCATGATGATCAGCGACCTGGCGGCAGGCCTGGCCACCCTGGTTGTCATGGCTCTATACTTGAGCGGGCGCCTGGAGATCTGGCATCTGTACGTCACCGGCGC
>JACFMY010000018.1:0-8472 GCA_019455155.1 Caldilineaceae bacterium | reverse complement strand
GTTTGCGGGTGCATTTGAGGCGTTCCAGTTCCCGGCCTTCTCTGCCGCCATCAGCCTGGTTGTGCCCAAGCAGCAATATGGCCGCGCCAACGGCCTCGTTTCCCTGGCTGAGTCGTCGACGGCCATTGTGGCGCCGGTGCTAGCCGGTCTTCTGCTCACGATCATCGGCATCACCGGCGTCCTCACTATCGACGTCATCACCTTTGTCTTCGCGGTCCTGACCGTGCTGATTGTGGTCATCCCCCAGCCAGAAGAGACGGACGAGAGCCGCAGCGCACGCGGGGCCCTTTGGAAAGAATCCATCTTCGGCTTCCGCTATATCTGGCAACGCAAGAGTCTCCTGGGCATCCAGCTCACCTTCACCTTGAGTAACTTCTTCGAGTCCCTGGGTATCATTCTCGTCGCGCCTATGATCCTGGCCCGCACCGGCAACAGCGAGATCGCCCTGGGCACGGTGCAGTCATCATTGGGGATCGGTGGCCTGGTGGGTGGTCTGCTCATGAGCACCTGGGGTGGGCCAAAGCGCCGCGTTTACGGTGTTCTGCTGGGATTTATTGGCTCCAGCCTGATCGGTATGGCGCTCATAGGACTTGGCCAGACCCTGCTAATCTGGTCTGTGGCGGCCTTTTTCATGATGTTTTTCCTGCCCTTTATCAACGGCTCCAACCAGGCGCTGTGGCAAGCGAAGGTGGCGCCTGCTCTCCAGGGACGTGTCTTTGCGTCGCGGCGCCTGATCGCACAGATAACCGGACCGCTGGGCATGCTTATTGCCGGCCCCCTGGCGGACCGGATTTTCGAGCCGGCCATGTCGACGGATACGTGGCTGAGCCGCACCTTTGGACTCTTTGTGGGCACGGGGCCCGGCGCGGGCATGGCACTCCTTGTCTTCATGATGGGGATCCTTGGCGTGGTGGCCGGGATCGCGGGCTTTATGGTACCGGTCATTCGTGAGGCGGACACCCGCATGCCCGACCATGACGCTGTGCCCGCCGCCACAGCGGTCCCGGCCGGCCAGGCTTAGGCCAAGCGGTGAGCGTTGGCGCAGCAGAGATGATGGCGTCCGAACTTGACGCCCTTTGCACCTATAGGCATAATAGGGCGCTGTGCGTACGGCTGCTATCCAGCGATCTTCGTTCACCGGACGAAGGTGAAGAAGGTCGCTGTTTTTGCGTCAGGAGAAATCAATGGATGTGCTGGTGGATCTGTTCAGCTTTTTCCTTCATGTAGATGAACACCTAAATACGGTCGTTGCCAACTTTGGTGTCTGGACCTACATTATTCTCTTTGTTGTGATTTTCTGTGAAACAGGTCTTGTCGTTACGCCCTTCTTGCCCGGCGACTCGCTCCTCTTTGCCGCAGGCGCCGTTGCTGCCGCACTGCCAGAGACGCTTAACGTTTGGGTCCTGATCACGCTCTTGATCGTGGCAGCCATATTGGGCGACACGGTCAACTACTGGATTGGCCATTGGGTCGGTCCCAGAGCTTTCAGCGGCAACGTGAGATTTCTCAAGCAGGAATACCTGGATCGCACCAACGCCTTCTATGCCAAGCATGGGGGCAAGACCATTATTCTGGCCCGTTTTGTACCCATTGTGCGCACCTTCGCCCCGTTCGTGGCCGGAATCGGCGCCATGAATTATTCCCGCTTCATTCTCTATAATGTGGTGGGCGGCATAGCCTGGGTGATGATCTTCTCTCTGTTGGGCTTCTACTTCGGTAGCATGCCCTTTGTGAAGGAGAATTTCGAACTGGTGATCATTGCGATCATCCTCATATCCGTCGCGCCGGCACTTTGGGAGTTCATAGGTAAAAAAAAGCTTAGTGTAGAGACATCCTGAGCAACGTATTCCTGTTGCACAGGATCGCTGGCCGGCGTGTGTCCGGCTAAGCACGCCATCAACTGCACCGTTGTCCATATGAAGGGCGGCCCTCTCGTGGGGTCGCCTTTGTTCATTGCAGGAACAGCCCCTGAGTGTCACAATATTGGTAGATGGCGCAGCATATGGCTGGCGCCGGTGTGCTGTGAGAGTTACGTGATCTCTTAGATAGGTTAGGCACAATAATGACTCTGCGGCAGTTGCGTCATTGGGCCTTTGGCCGGGCCCTGCGTACTCGTGAAAGTGTCCATCAAACTATCGGCAAGACTGTAGGCCTGGCAGTCTTTGCCTCAGACTCTCTGTCGTCCGTGGCGTATGCAGGCGGTGAGATTTTGCTGATTCTCGCGGTGCTGGGCGCCACCTATTACTGGCTGTCAATTCCTATTACGGTCGCCATCAGCGGGCTGCTCATCATTCTCACCCTCTCGTACCGGCAGACTATCTTCGCCTACCCCAGCGGCGGCGGCGCCTACATCGTAGCGCGGGACAATTTCGGCGAGCAGGCGGCACAGGTCGCGGGCGCCGCGCTCCTCGTCGACTACATCTTGACTGTTGCCGTGAGCATCTCGTCGGGCGTCGACCAGATCGCGAGTATGTTTCCCGTGCTCTTCAACTATAAAGTGCAGATCGCGCTCCTGCTGATCCTTTTCATTACGTTGATGAATCTGCGCGGGGTCAAGGAATCGGGCCGGGTCTTTGCCGTGCCGACCTATTGGTTTGTCGGCATGATGCTGCTGCTGATCGGCACGGGGTTGGCCAAAGCTGTTTTTGGCCAGCTAGGGACGGTGACCGACGTGCCGGGTGTCGACCATACGGTGGAGAACCTGACGGGCTTTGCCTTTGTCTTTCTGTTGCTGCGCGCGTTCAGCTCAGGCACGACAGCTGTGACCGGTGTAGAGGCGATCAGCAACGGCATCACGGCATTCAAACCGCCCAAGTCACGCAACGCTGCCATTACGCTCATGTGGGATGCGTCCCTCCTCATGATCATGTTCCTGGGCCTCGGCGTCCTGGGCTATCTCGCCGGCGCCCAGCCATCGGAGCAGGAGGTATTGATCTCCCAGGTTGCGCGTACTGTGTACGGTGAAGGTCTGCTCCAGTTCATCACGCTGTTGTCCGCCATGGTGATCTTGATCATGGCTGCCAACACCAGCTTTGCCGATTTTCCCCGGCTCGCCGCGCTCCAGGCGGGCGACGGCTTTCTGCCGCGGCAATTTACCTTCCGCGGCAGCAGGCTGGTCTTCAGCTGGGGGGTCATCTTGCTGGCGGCCTTTGCCAGCCTGCTGATTATCGTCTTCCAGGGTAGCGTAAGCCGCTTGATTCCGCTCTACGCCATTGGCGTCTTCATTAGCTTTACCCTCTCCCAGTCCGGTATGGCCCGTCGCTGGCTCAAGACAGGCCGGCTCATGTATGCCGGCAAGCTGACGCCGGAGACAGAGATCCCGACATTGGGCAGCATTCTTCATTACGACCGGCACTGGATGTGGAAGATGCTGCTCAACGGCTTCGGGGCCGTCATTACCTCAATCGTGGCCATCATCTTCCTGGTGACGAAATTCCTGTCGGGCGCGTGGATCGTTGTGATTCTGATGCCGTTCCTGGTCTGGCTGTTTGACCAAATCCACGGTCATTACAAGCGGGTAGCCACCATTCTGAGCACAGCGGGCGAGACGTTTCGTGGGCAGCAGCGTCCCGTGGAGACCATTATCCTCGTCGGCGATGTGCATCGTGAGACCATGCGTCTTGTAGAGTTCGCCAACTCGCTTGGGGTGCCCTGGAAGGGTGTGCATATCGCGGTCAACGAGGAGCGCGTGGCCGAGGTACAACGTAAATGGCAGGAACGCGTGGGCATTGGCGAGCTGGTGATCCTGCGCTCACCCTACCGGAGCCTGACGCGACCGCTCTATACCTATGTCCGCAAACGGCTGCGCCAGAATCCCGGCGGCTATATCCATTTGGTGATGGGTGAGCTGCGGACCGGTAGCCCGCTTTCACAGCTGCTCCACCAGAATGCCCACATCATCGAGCAGCTGGCGTTGAGCGATCTGGATGGTGTTGTGACAACCCTGGTGCCGTTCCCGCTGGAAAAGTATGCCCATCTTAGCCCTGATGCCCACGAAGAACACCACGACGATGCGGTGCAGGAGACGGTGATTGTTGCGGGTCAGAAAGAAGAGGAATCGTAATGAGCGCCGCACTCATTAACCTGATTGTTACGGATTTTCTCTGGTTTCTGGTAATTGTCGGTTGGATTCTACTGGTCATGACCGGTCTGGAGGCCGATAAGCCGCTCAGCGGCGGTATTCCGGGCCACAGAGATCCCCATGACCATCAATATGCCAGCCAGTGGGATACCGGTGACCGGCTTGGCGAGGTTGGCGCCTGGGCGATCTTCCTGACCGTTGTCTCGCTGCTGCCCGTAACGCTCTACTGGATCTTTGCCGTCCATGGCGGCTAGTGGCCTGTCAGGTGCTCCGCCGCGGCCACCGGTAGTAGAATATCGAAGCGGCTGCCCAATCCCAGCACGCTGCTTGCTGTCACCTGGCCTTTGTGGGCGCGCACAATAGATTGGACGATGGCAAGCCCCAGTCCACTACCGGCCGCCTCACCGCTGCCATGGTAGAAGCGCTCAAAGACGTGCGGTAACGCATCCGCCGGGATGCCCGCCCCCGTATCTTGCACCCAGATATGGATATGGTCTGGCTCCAGCTCGGCGCCCAGCACGACGCTGCCGCGGGCAGCCGTATATTTCAAGGCGTTGTCAAGCAGATTGGCCAGGGCAAGCTCTAGCCGCCGCCGGTCGCAGCTGACCTGGAGCGGTGGTTCCGGCAGCTTGATCTCCATGGTGATATCTCGCGTGCGCGCCTTGCTGGCAAAGGGCGCGGCCGCGGCTGCCAGCACTTCACCGAGATCGTGCTCCGCCATTTCTAGCGTGGTCAACCCCGCATCCAGCCGCGACAACCCCAGTAGGTGGCCCGTGATCCATTCGAGCCGGTCAATCAGAGTTGCGCTTTCCACCAGGAACTCGCGGCGCGTCGCCTCGTCTGCGTCGGAATCGAGCAGCAGCTCGTTGAAGGTTCGCAACGCGGTGATCGGCGTGCGCAGCTCATGTGACGCGTCCGCCACGAAACGGCGTAACGCGTCCCGTTCGGCGGCCAGGTCTGCAAAGCTCTGTTCAAGATCTGCAGCCATGGCGTTGAACTGGCGCGCCAACGCGCTGATCTCCGTATTGCCCCGTACCGGCGCGCGGGCCGAGAGATCGCCGCTACGCATACGTTGGGCCGCGGTCGTCAGCGTCGCCAGCGGCGCCGTGAGCCCGCGGCTAGCGACGAAGCCAAGCGCGAGGGCCAGTAACCCGGCGGCGATACCGGCACTGTTGAGGGCATTGCGCAGCGTCGCCAGCGATTCAAGCCGTAGGTCAGGGCCATTGCTCAGCTCCACGAAGCCAATCACGTGACCGCCCTGCTCGATGGGCGCCACCACCGTCTCGCTGGAACGCTGCACCATGGGCTCCGCGTACACCGCCAGATCGCCGTTGCTTTCTATGCTTTGACTGGAAATGACCTCGCTTGGGCGTACGGTGACGCTGGCCATCGCCTCCCCATCCTTGGTTGTGGGGAAGAACAGGCGATCGCCAAACAAGCTGGTCGTCCGCTGCACGACCATGATGTCGGCGTCGACTGGTGCGGGGGATATGCCCGTTGCAAAGGCCTCGACTGGCCAGCCGGCGGGAGCCTCTGCCACGGAAAAGACCACTACGGGCGCAGCGGCGGTCATGGTACTGGGCTGTGAGGGCAGATACCACGTGACTTCTTCCACGGCCAGCGGCAGTCCCGAGTCCGCCATTGTCCGCCGCTGCGCATCGAGCACGCGTACCTGCACATTCGACAGAAATGATGCTGTGCGGACAAGCTGCTGCAGGGCGCGCGTGTCCGCCACGGGTGACATCAGTCGCTGCGCCTGGCGGGCGATAGCCTCGGCATTGGCTCGTAGATACTCCTGCTCCTGGCGCGCCAGCCGCTGTTCGACCAGCGTGTAGGCCATGACGCCAATCGCCCCTACTGTCAACAAGGTCAACAGTGTGAAGCTTACGACTAGCCGCCACCGAATGGAACGCAACATGGTTGTCACTCCTGCCACCCACCGAGAGACTTGGGTCTCGCTCTCATTGCCTTCGCTACCATCAGATCGGACAATGATCTGCAGGGCGAGATCGCATCTCGCCCTGCAGATCAACCGAATCGGGACATCAGATTCTCGTGCTATGCACGGATCTACCTACAGCCACGGCGCCTCGGCGTCAGGGTCAAACTCTACAGACTCACCAACAGGGGCCACCTGCATCTGGATGACGTCGCCCGCCATCTCCGCCGGTCCATGCGACCAGAAGACGGCTCCCGCCCCAGCTGGCTCGATCTTGAGCGTTGCCGTGTCGCCAGCCTCCGTGGGCACCACACTGAAGAAGCAGGTTACGCCGTGACTCAGTGTTCCCGCCGGTGCGATCTGCTCGATGACCACGGCGTCTGGTTCCTGACCCTCAGCCGGTGCGATCTGCTCGACGACCACGGTACCTGGTTCCTGACCCTCAGCCGGTACGATCTTCTCGACGACCACGGCGCCTGGTTCCTGGCCCTCAGCCGGTGCGATCTGCTCGACGATCACAGTGCCTGGTTCCTGATCCTCAACCGGTGCGCGCTGTACCCACACCTGTCCTGGCAGATTGCCACACGGCACGCCAGGCATGCCGAAGTGGTGGCCCATACCGGGAGCCGGTACTGGTGGCACCATGGGCAGCTTGTGCTCCGGCCCTGCCGGGAAGACCAGGGCCGAGCCATAGCGGATGCCAAGGTAGGCCTTGTCAGCGTCGTCCGGATGCGCACCCAGTTCGACCTCCAGATCGCTCTCGTCACCGTCCGCGCGGCGCACGGTGACCGTGACACTGTCACCTGGGGCATGGCTGGCCATGAGGCTAACCAGACGCTCACCAGGCTCGACCATTTCTTCGGGCGCTGCCTCGTCTGCGGCTGGCGCTAACGGCTCGCCATCAAAGGCCACGATGACATCGCCAGGCTGGATGCCAGCTACCGCTGCCGGACTCTCTTCAGCCACCTCCACGACCACCACACCGCCGCCCTGGATCTGGTCGAAAGAGAACGTCTGGGTCTGGGAGAAGACCGCGGGCGCGCGCACGACAACATCCGCGTACCCAACCGGCGCCGTCTCAAGACGTACGCCGAGGAAGGCCTGGCCGTTCCGTTCGCCAAGGGTAATCGTGCGGTCAACCACATCGTCACCGTGCTGGACTATGAGTCCGACCTCATCGCCCGCCTTGTGGGCGTGGATGACCGCCAGCAGCTCGGCGTCGAGATTCACTTCTTCACCGTCCACGGCCAGGATGATATCACCACGCTGGATACCGGCCTCGCTGGCCGGACTGTCCGCGGCCACGGACAGGACCAAGACGCCACGTTCTTCGGATGGTGTTACCTCCTCCTGCGCGGCCGGCGCCGCCAAGGCGTTCGTGATTGCCAGCCCTGCCAACAGCGCGGCAATAATCGCCGCACCGAGCCAACGCCGTACGAATGGATAGTACATCACGTTGCAACTCTTCCTTTCTTACTTCAGACTGTTTCGATCGTCAAGGCGCCGAAGCGTTCAACCGGCGCCCATATTTCGAATTTACCTGGAGTAGATTGAGGTTGCTTTGCGTCCCGGTTAAGAGATCGCAACATGATTGCGCGTCAGCGTACGGTGAGCATATAGCCAGCTCCGCGCACGGTCACAAGCCAGCGCGGGGTGGCAGGGTCATCTTCGAGCTTTGTGCGGAGGTGGCGAATATGGACGTCAACCGTGCGGTCGTTGCCAATGTCGCTGTCATAGCCCCAGACAGCCTCGATGAGCGAATCACGGCTGCAGGGGCGCTCAGCGTGCAGCGCCAGGTGACGAAGCAGGCGAAATTCCATAGGTGTAAGGTCGATGGGCCGCCCGTCGCGCGTAAGCTGCAGCCGGTCCACATCGATCGTAAAGGGCCCAAAGTGCAGCGGCTGGTCCGGCGCGGCCGCGGAGAGCTCGCCATAGGCGCGGCGTAACAGGGCCCGGATGCGCGAGATGACCTCGCGCAGGCTATAGGGCTTGACCACATAGTCGTCCGCGCCCAATTCGAGACCAAGGATCTTGTCCACCTCCTCGTCGCGCGCGGTGACGATGAGGATGGGCAGCCGGCGTCCTTCGCTGCGCAACTGCCGGCAGAGGTCGAAGCCACTCATGTCTGGGAGACGAATGTCCAGGAGCACCAGGTGGGGAGCGGACGACAGCACCAGCTGATACGCCTGCTTGCCCGTGGCGGCCCAGAAGACTGTGAAGCCTGCCTCGCGCAGTCCGTATTCCAGGCCCCGCGCCACGGCCCGTTCATCTTCCACGATCAAGATTCGTTGTTCACTCATAGATTTCCCTCGAGGGGAGGATTTTGCCTCGACCCGCGCCTTCTGCAAAATCGGCGATAGCGCCATCGCGGGCGTCGAGCTAGCGGTCCATCACCCATCATTCTTTAGCCATCCGGTAGTAACGAATTTATTCGTTCTTCACCTGTCCACAG
>JACFMY010000017.1 GCA_019455155.1 Caldilineaceae bacterium | reverse complement strand
TGTCGAGCGCGAGTTCCATACCGCCACCGTCCACCAGGGCTACATCGAGCCACACAGCGCCACGGCCTTGTGGAATATGGACGACCAGATTCAGATCTGGTGCAGCACCCAGGGCGCGTTCTCTGTGCAGGAGCAGGTCAGCGAGCTGCTGGACGTGCCAATCTCCCGTGTCACGGTTACGCCGACGGAGATTGGCGGCGGCTTTGGCGGCAAGATCACCGTCTATCTGGAGCCGGTCGCGGCCCTGCTCTCGCGCAAAGCCGGCCATCGCCCGGTGAAGATGACCATGAGTCGCGCTGAAGTGTTGGCCGGCACGGGACCTACCTCCGGTTCCTACATCCGCGTCAAAATGGGTGCCACACGGGACGGCAAGTTGACAGCCGCCCAGACCGAGCTGATCTACGAGGCTGGGGCCTTTCCCGGCTCGCCGATCAGCGCGGCCTGTGGAGTGATCCTGGCGCCCTACCGGCTCGACCATGTCCAGATCGACGGCTACGACGTGCTGGTAAACCGGCCCAAAGCCGCAGCCTACCGGGCGCCGGGCGGCACCAATGCGGCCTTTGCCTCGGAGAGCGTGG
The DNA here is from genome assembly GCA_019455155.1 of Caldilineaceae bacterium. Classification (GTDB taxonomy): domain Bacteria; phylum Chloroflexota; class Anaerolineae; order Caldilineales; family Caldilineaceae; genus JACFMY01. The sequence continues at coordinate 29,741 of JACFMY010000017.1, read as the reverse complement.
TTGATGAGCTGGCCGAAAAGCTGGGCATGGATCCCATTGAGTTCCGCCTGCGCAACGCGGTGCAGGAAGGCGACCGCCGGGCTGATGGTCCTACCTATGGTCGCATTGGTTTTGTGGAAACGTTGGAGGCTGCTCGGAACCATCCCCACTACACCGCGCCCCTGGAAGGCAAGAACCGGGGCCGGGGTGTGGCGGCTGGCTTCTGGTTCAACTGGGGCGGCAAGTCCAGCGCTACGGCCAGCGTCAACAGCGACGGCACCATCAACCTGGTGGAAGGATCCACCGACATCGGCGGCAGCCGCGCATCCATTGCCATGCAGCTGGCCGAAACCCTGGGCATCCCCTATGAGGATATCCTGCCCCAGGTCGTGGGCACGGCCGGCGTCGGCTACAATGACGTGACCGGCGGCAGCCGCACGACCTTTGGTACCGGCTGGGCTGTCTATGAAGTGGGGCGCAAGATCCTGGCTGAAATGCGCAAGCAGGCCGCGGAGCTGTGGGATGTGCCCGAGGATGCAGTGACTGTGGAGAACGGTGTCTTCTCCCACAACGGTACGTCGATTTCCTTCAAGGAGCTGGCAGGCAAACTGGATGTACCGGTAACGGCCACCGCGGCGGTCCATCCCGAACACTACGGGCCGGGCTTTGGCGTGCACATCGTCGATGTCGAAGTCGATGTAGAGACCGGCAAGGTGACGATCTTGCGCTATACAGCTGCGCAGGACGTGGGCAAGGCCGTCCATCCGAGCTATGTGGAAGGGCAGCTGCAGGGCGGCGCGGCCCAGGGCGCCGGTTGGGCACTCAATGAAGAATATGTCTATGATGATCAGGGCCGGTTGCTCAATGCTAGCCTGCTGGACTATCGCATGCCGACCGCACTGGACTTGCCCATGATCGACACCGTGCTGGTGGAGGTCGCCAACCCAGGCCATCCCTTTGGTGTGCGCGGGGTCGGCGAGGTGCCCATCGTGCCGCCCGCGGCCGCATTGGCCAACGCTATCTACCGCGCCACGGGGGTTCGCATGGCCGAGCTGCCCATGTCTCCCCAGCGCGTGGTGGAGTCACTCTTGCACAGTTAGCCATAGATCTCGTAGCATGGATAGGGTTAGAGAAGATTATCGTGGCGGCACGTTCTCCCATCGCGTGTTTGACGCCAGGTTGTTCTGAAGAAGTTTGTGCGAATCGTGCGCAGAGAACGAGAAGAGCCCATTGGAAGTAGAGCCCATGTCTATGCATACGGTATGGATTCCCGCCTTGCATCGTGACCTAACGGGCGGCGCAGACAGAGTAGAGGTAGAAGGAGCCACCATCGGCGAGGTCGTGCTGAACCTCAACCGGAAGTTTGCCGGGTTGGCCGACCGGTTGGCTTTTGACAACGAGCTGCGGGCGGGAATCAGCGTAGCCGTCAACGGCGTCATCTCGTCACGTGGGTTGCGCCAGCGCCTGCCGGAGCCCAGCGAGATTCACTTTATCCCTTCCATTGCTGGGGGATCGTGATACGTGAGAGCGTACTGCGTATTTCGTGATGCGCAGCCGTCCCGTCGACATCATTTCATTGCAGCTACATGGCACCCAACTTGCGAAATACGCAGTACGCTCTCACGTATTATCGGTAACGACCAGCTCCAATAGCCCCAACGTCAGCCGCTTTGTCTCCAGCTGCATGGGCTCTTCCTCCAGAACTGGACCCACACAGGCCGGACAACCGCGTTCGCAGGGGCAGCCAGTCACCAGCGAGTAAGCTGCCTCCAGGAGCGTCTCGTGCATCTCGTAGAGCAGCGAGCTAAACCCCAATCCAGCAGGTATCCGCTCATATAGATAGATACGAGGCGCGACCGGCAACTTGGAGCCTTGAGAGGGAGCGGATTCCGTGGCTTCTCCGTAGAAGTCCACATCCGTCGTCTCCAAAGCGGTTTCCCCTGCTGCCTCCTCGCCGTTGCTTGCGATCCCTTTGCTGCCGATGGCATTCCCACGTTCCACGTACGCACCCAGGTCCGCGCGGTCACACATGAGATATAACGGCGCAAGATTGCCAAGGACATAGGCCAGGCCGTCGAGCCCGCTCTGCAGACGGCCGGCTGTTTCCAGGCGACGGTGGCACGTGCGGCAGACCAGGATGAGATTGTCCAGGGAATTGGCGACCAGGTAATGCTCATTGAGGCCAGGCACGTAGCCGAAAGCCCGAAACGGTATCTTGTGGTGGACGTCGTGCTCACGGCCGGCCGGCTCCTCAGCGCCACAGACAACGCACCGGTAGCGATCGCGAGCGCGCACACGCGCCCGCTGCTCCGCCCAGTTGGGGCCGTAGTCGTTGATCGAGTCATACCAGAGCCCTGCGCGCTCCAGCGCCATCTGTGTCTCCGGCAATATCTCCAGCCAGTAGGCGCTGGTCTCCAGCGTGCGCGGTGGATAGGTAAGCGGATAGACGCCGAGCGTCTCGTGGGTCACCCGCTTGACGCGCCGGTAGCCTACTACCTGTGACTCAACCGCAACATCGCCGAACGCAGCCGCCGTGTGCGCCAGGCGCCGGGCCGCATGCTGCTCTAGTACCGTAACCTGCGCATCTGAGATAGCTTCGGTGTAGTAGTCAACGTCGGCCGCAGTCACATCGGCGCGCAACGCGCTCAGGTCCAGGCGCTGCACAATGTAGGACTCGGCTTCATGCATGTAGATCGCGCCGTCATGGACGAGAAAGTGAGCGCTGGTCTCGTCAACCTCGCCGATTACCGTAGGCGACGATGCGGCTGTCTCGTCTACGCGCTGGATCACGACCGCGTCGCTACCCGCGCTGCGCAGGCTCACCTGCCGGGCGGGATAGCTGGCTCCGCTCCAGAAAAGGAGGTCGCCATGAAGATGCAGCTGGGCCGCCTCTACCAGCAGCTGCAACACGTCGGCCGTGAAGGGGCTGAGACCAAAGCGCTCGCCGTGGCGAAACGGCAGCTCAAACGCAGCGCAGCGCAGATGGTCGGTCAGGAGCATGAGATTATCGGGGTTGATCAGCGCGTGCTCGGGTGACCGCTCAAAGATGAACTCAGGATGCTGGATCACATATTGGTCCAGCGGCCCCGCGGTGGCCACCATCATCGCCATGGCCGCGTCAGCCGTGCGCCCGGCGCGGCCCATCTGCTGCCAGGTGCTGGCAATGCTGCCCGGATAGCCGCAGAGCACCGCCGCCTCCAGCCCGCCGATGTCGATGCCCAACTCCAGCGCATTCGTCGCCACCACCCCGCGTACCGCGCCGCTGCGGAGCCCGGCCTCAATCTCGCGACGCTCGCCCGGCAGGTAGCCGCCCCGATAGCCCCGGATCACGCGCGGCGCCGTCTCGCCGCGTGCACGCCTGCGCCCTCTCGCATCGGACGCAGCTCGCTCGTCGTGCTGGCTATAGTCGTTGCCAGGCTCTTCTCCGCCTTCGGCTTTGCTACGCAGGTAGGTCAACAACAGCTCCGTGACCAGGCGCGAGCGACCAAAGACGATGGTCTGGAGACCGGCGTCGAGACAGCGCGCGGCCAGGTCGGCGCTTTCCAGCGAGGCAGCACGGCGCAACCCCCGCTCGGCGTCGATGAGGGGTGGATTGACCAGCAACACATGCTTCTCGCCCCGCGGCGCACCGTTCTGGTCGATGAGCGTGACTGGCTGCTCCACAAGGCGCTCTGCCAGCTCGCCAGGATTGGCGATGGTGGCGCTGGTGCAAATGAAGCGCACGTGGCTGCCGTAATGGGCACAGATCCGCTGTAGACGGCGCAGGACATTGGCCACGTGGCTGCCAAACACACCCCGGTAGACATGCATCTCGTCGACCACCACCCAGCGCAGTCCCTCAAAGAACGCGGCCCACTGGGTATGGTAGGGCAAAATGCCTACATGCAGCATGTCGGGATTGGTCAGGACCAGGCGGGAGGCTTTGCGCACACTGCTGCGCACGGCCGCGGGTGTGTCGCCGTCGTAGGTGGCCACCGTCAGGGGTGATTGGGCGCCCGCCGCGGCAATGTCAGCCGTAAATGCGCCGAGCTCCGCAAGCTGATCCTGGGCCAGCGCCTTGGTAGGGAACAGATAGAGCGCGCGGGCAGTGGGGTCAGCGAGCAGCGTGTGCAGTACGGGCAGATTGTAGCAGAGGGTCTTGCCGCTGGCGGTAGGGGTGACAACGGCCACGTTGTGCCCCGCCAGGGTATGCTCCACGGCCGCGGCCTGGTGTACATAGAGCGCGTCAATGCCGCGGGCGCGCAACGCGGCGCGCAACCGCTCGTTCAGGGCAGGAGGAACAGGCTCAAAGGCCCCTGGCTGGCCGGGCAGCGTGCGCCAGCTGGCAACCGTCGCCATGAATTGCGGATCGCGGCGCAGTCTCTGCACCAGGCTAGGGAGCGACATCGGGCTGGGAATTCAAACAGGAAAGCGAGCCGCGCACAGCCGGGCGGCGTGACGCCGCCCGGCTGTACATCTCGCATACTCAAGGTGACAGACGTTCGAGAAGCCAGCTATCATCGGCCTGCCGCGTGTAGCGGAGCCGGTCGTGCAGGCGATTGGCTCCTCCCTGCCAAAACTCAATGGCGTCGGGAACGACGCGGTAGCCACCCCAGAAAGGCGGCCGGTCCGGATACGAATCTGAATATTCGGCCTGGAGCTCAGCATAGCGGCGGTCAAGGATCTCCCGGTTCGGGATGACCCGGCTTTGCTCGGACACCAATGCCCCTAGACGGCTACCCAACGGCCGGGTGTAGAAATATTCGTCAGATTCGGCGGCGGGCACCTTTTCAATGCGACCCTCTATGCGCACCTGGCGTTCCAGGGGAGCCCACCAGAAGAGCAGCGCGACGCGGGGGTTGGCAGCGACCTCGCGGCCCTTGCGACTCTCATAGTTGGTATAAAAGACAAAGCCCTGCTCATCAAAACTCTTCAGCAACACCATACGCGCCGCGGGTCTGCCATCGGGCGTTGCCGTGGCAAGGGTCATGGCATTGGCCTCATGGATATCCGTGCAATTCGAAGCGGCACGAAACCAGTCCGTGAAGAGGACGTATGGATTCGGGTCGACCTCGCTCTCGAGCAAATGCCCTTGGGCATATTCCTTGCGAAGATCGTGAACGGTTTGGCTCACAAATGATCCTTCCTCTGACCTGGCGGGCGTATCGACAGCCTCAACGCTCCCGCGCGCCGCGCCGGCACGGAGCAGATACGAACAGCTGTTTCAACAGCTGCATTAGTGTAGTATACACAATATGGCCGCCGCATCCATAAGCGGCGTTACCTTCGGCAGAGTCAGAATCTCACGATCAGCCGCGATCTAGCCCTTCAACGCGCCGGCTGTCAAACCGCGGATCACGTAACGCTGGGTGACGACCGCCAGGACCAGCACAGGTAGCGTGATCACCACCGCCGCGGCCATGAGGCCGCCCCAGTCGATCTGGGCGTAGGAGATGAAGTTGTAGATGGCGACCGGCACGGTCTTGGTACGGCTGGTGGCCAACACAATCGAGAACATGAAGTTGTTCCACGAGAAGACAAACGAGAGGATGGACGCGGTGACGATACCGGGCAGACTCAGCGGCAGCACCACACGGGTAAAGGTCTGCGTCGAGCTGGCGCCATCGACCACGGAAGCCTCCTGCATCTCGCGCGGAATGCTTTCGAAAAATGGCACCATGACCCAGACGATGAAGGGAAGCCCTACCAACAGGTGGCTCAGGATCAGGGATGCATAGGTGTCCACCAGGTTCAGGCGGCGAAAGATGATAAAGAGCGGCACCAGGAAAGTAATACCGGGCACCATGCGCGACATGAGGATCGCCAGCGCGACGCGGTTCTGTTTGTGGCGCGCAATGCTATAGGCCGCCGGCAGGCCGATGATCAGACCCAGCAGGGTGCTGCCCCCACCCACTATCACACTGTTCATAATGAAGCGGGCAAAGTTCTGGGTGCTGAAGACGTTGACAAAGTTCTGTAACGTGGGGACGAAGATCAGCTCCGGCGGTAGGCGAATGATCTGCAGCGGCGTCTTGAACGCGTTGAGCACCATCCATAGAAACGGAGCCAACAGGAAGATCGCCAGGAGGATAATGGCCAATCCATAGACCACGTTCCCTGTCAGCCTACGGGCACTAGTCTTGCGGCGAGGGCGGGAGGTTGTACGAGTGATGACAGCCACGGCTTAGGTCTCCAGTCTTCGTCGAGTATAGGCCACAAGCAGGCTCAGTCCCATGACAATGGCGAAGAAGATCACCAGCAGCGAAGAGGCATAGCCAAAGTTGAAGTAGTAGAACGCCTGGTTATAGGTGTAGATATTGAGCGTCTCCGAGCTGAAGCCAGGGCCGCCGCCGGTCATGGAATAGATAATGTCAAAGGTCTTGATGCAGTCGATGAAGCGCAGCAGGGCCGCCACGCTGATCGTGGGCATAAGCATGGGCAGGGTGAGGCGCCAGGTCGTCTGCCAGTACGTGGCGCCATCGACCCGCGCCGCCTCATAGGGCTCGCTGGGCAGCGCGGTGAGGCCAGCCAATACGATGAGCGTCACCAAGGGGGTCCATTCCCAGATGTCTACCAGAGCCAGCGCCGGGATGACGGTATCCGAGCCGGCGATCCAGAGCGGCGCCGGTAGACTCGCCTGCTTGAGGAGAAAGTTGATGATGCCGGCCGTCGGCTCGTACATGAGAAGCCAGACCATGGCGACAGCGACCGGGGTCGCCATCATCGGCAGCAGCAGAATCGAGTTGACGAGCCGTTTGCCCGGGTAATCCTTGGCGTCCAGCAGCAGGGCGGCCGCCACACCCAACACGACCTCAAAGAACATGGCAAAAGCCGTGAAGTAGATCGTGTTCCAAAACGCGTTGAGAAAACGCGCGTCATTGAAGAGCAGCTTGGTATAGTTCTCAATGCCGATATAGGTAGCCGGCCGGCCCGCGGTCAAGCTCCAGCCGGTAAGCGAGCTCCAAAGGGTGTAGCCCAAAGGGAACACCATCAATCACATAATGAACAGCACAGCTGGCAGCGGGAACAGCCATCGCTCATGCCTGTCGATAAAACGGCTGATCATGGGCGCCTCCGAGGATTGGGGACAGAGGGCTGTGGGAACCGGTAATGCTGGCGGAGATGATACCGCCCGCTTCACCGGTTCCCACAGCGAACTCACATTTCTCTAGCTAATCCTTACTGCTCGCCATCCAATAACGCCTGGAATTCGGCGTTGGCCTGCGCAGCAGCCGCCTCGACGTCGCCTCCTTCAATCGCGGTCACGACCGCGCCACCGATGATGTCGCGAGCCTGCGTAACCGCCGTCACCAGCGGGCGATCGTAGCCACGGCCGTCGGCTGAGGCCTGCACAGCCTCGACCCAGTCCGCGGGGAAGGCCTTGCTGCCGTCGGGGTCAGCCCAGACTGATTTGCGGGCGCCGGGCACTGCGGCATCACCCTGGATGCGCAGCGTGATTTCCTTGCCGGTGGCCCACTTCATGAACTCCCAGGCCGCCTCTTTGTTCTTGGCAGTGGCAGGCATGGAGAGACCCCACGAAGTGACGTTGTACATGACGGAGCCAGCCGGGCCAGCCGGGAAGACGGCCACGCCAGTCTTGTCTGCGACCTCAGACTTGGTCGGGTCCAGCAGATTGGGGAAGATGGAGCTGGCGTCGGTGTACATGGCAGCCTTGCCCTGGGCGAAGACGGCCACGGCCTGCGGCCATGACATGTTCAACACGCCAGGCGGGCCATAATCACGCAGGAGCGTGCCGTAGAGATCGATGGCGGCCAGGGCTTCCGGCGTATTCACCGTGGCCGTGCGCGTCTCCTGGTCGAACCAGTCGCCGCCATTGCTGTAGAGGAAACTACTGAACTGCGTAACCAGCGGGCTGCGCTGGCCGCGAGCCACAAAGCCGAAGATCTCGGCGTCCTTGTCGGTCAGCGCCGCCGCGGCAGCCTTCAGCTCGTCAAGGGTCTTGGGCACTTCCAGCCCAGCCTGCTCGAAGAGATCCTTGCGATAGTAGAGTACCTCCTGCTCCGTGACGATCGGAATGCCGGTTAGCACGCCATTGACCGTCTCCGTACCCACCGCGCCTGAAGCGAAGTCGGCGAAGTCATACTCGGGATCCAGGTTGACCCAGTTGTTCAGATCCTCGTACCAGCCGTTGAGCTGCATGACGCGCGCCTCTTGCAGCGGGCGCTGCATGAAGACATCGATATCCGAGCCGCCCGCGGTGAATTCCGTGGTCAGCTTCTGATTGAGCTGGTCTTCGCCGTATGCCTCCAGGTTGACCTTGATACCGGTCAGTTCCTCGAATTCGGGCAACATCGGCGTGATGGCCTCGGTCCAGGGATGGTTGGCCGCAACCAGGCGCAAGGTCGTGCCTGCAAAAGGTTGCGCGGCCTCCCCTTCACCGGCAGCCGGTTGTGCCTGGGGTGCAGGCGCGGCAGCTGGCGCCGCACAACCAGCAATCAACGAAACCAGGACTGAAACCAGGAGCAACATTCGCAACGTGCGATTCATCCTTAAAACCCCCTTTTGTTTGGATGCAGCAAAACTGTCCTACCTATGACTAACAGAATCGGAAGAACGATCGAGCCTCTTACGTCTCACCTCCTTACGCTATGAATTGCATGACGCTGGCTCCAACGATGCGAACACACCGCTATAGGGTTGGATCGAGCATCACCTTGACCATGTTGGCGTTGCCTGTCGCCAGGGCATGGAACAATTCCGGCCCTTTGGACAGCGGCGCGGTCTGTTCCACCAGGACCGTCGGGTCGATGCGCCCGCGGGCAATTGCCTCCAACGCGTCGCCGAACTCGTGGGTGAAACCATAGGTACCGCTTACCGTAAGCTCACGGGTCACGACCTGCTGCATGTTAATGGTCACCTCAGGCGCGGAATTGCCGATCCAGGTGACATGCCCCCCGTTACGGGGCAGCTGTACCGACAATGCAGCGGTCGCGGTGATCCCGACAGCCTCTACTACGGCATCTACGCCACCCAACGCGCGGACCGCCTCCACTGGGTCGGTCTTGCGGGAGTTCACCAGCGCGTCGGCGCCCACCCGTTCTGCCATTTCCAGCTTGTGCTCATCTACGTCGATGGCGACGATGCGGCCCGCGCCCTTCATACGCAGCGCCGTGATGGTGAGCAGACCAATGGTGCCGGCGCCAATGACGGCAACTGAGCCCGCCAGATGCAGCGGCGTCAGGTTGGCCGCACGCATGGCCACGGCCAACGGCTCCACCATTGCGCCTTTCGTAAAGCTCAACGTCTCGGGCATACGATAGAGCTGCGCGGCTGGCACGCGGACACGTTCGGCGTACGCGCCGTCTACATTCATGCCGATGCCGCTCCGGCGGCTACAGAGGTTATACCGGCCTACCCGGCAGTTTTCGCATTCGCCGCAGGTAATGAGCGGCTGGACGGTGACACAGTCGCCCCGTTGGTAGCCCGTAACCCCACGGCCGACCCTGTCAATGACCCCACTAAACTCGTGTCCCATGATGAGCGGCGGCGTGCGGCGCCCGGTGCTTCCGGTATAACCATGCACGTCGGAGCCGCAAATACCTACCGCCACCACCTCCACAGTGACCTCATGGTCACCTGGCTCTGGCTCTTGAACATCCCGCAGCGGCATCTGCCACGGGTTCTCATAGACTAGTGCTTGCATATTTCACGCTTTCCCATCAAATGGAGCCAGTGCCGGTGTTATCCCGCGCCCGCTGCGCCAGGCATTGCCCATGGCTGTAGCAGGAACCCGCGCTCGTCGAAACGCAGCGGCGTCTCACCGACGATACGGAGGTTGGCGTTCGCTTCTACCTCGGCGCGCAGGTTGGGGCTTACCCAAAGCTGGCGCAGCTTGCTCGAGTTGTTAATCCAGACCCACCGCGCCTGTTCGGCCGGCTCGCCACAGCCGCGCGCCGCTACCATCAACGCCCGGCGGTCGTCGGCCATGGTGATGGGAACGTGGACCCGCTGCATGCCAAAGATGCCGGAAGTGACCGAATTGGTGTAGGTTGCGACCCAGTCGATACGCTTGACAGCGCGCAAGGTCGTGACATTGGCCAGGCCGATCCCAGCCGCGTTGCCATGGCTTTCCTCCGCGATATCCAGGACAACGATGACGGCCACATCAGGCTTGTGGTCCTCTGGCATACGCGGGATCATGATGCGGCCCACCACATTGGTATCCATGCCTGTGCCGCTGAAGTTCTTGCCGATCTCCTTGATGACCAGGATGTCTATGGCGCCGAAAGGCAGCCGCGGCATCAGCGCACGGGCCCGTTCCAGCAACGCCATCTCACGCTGGGTGCCGATCTCGGTGACATCCAGGGCGTGGCACTCGGCGGTCTCGCCATACGCGTTCTCGATCAGGGCAATCCCGCCGATTACATTCGTCACCTTTTCATAGATGCGTGCAGCCGGCGCCAGAAAGCGGCGAAACCCCCGCGCGCCATAGACGTGCATGGCCTGGGCGCCCGTATCCTTGCCCATGCCGATGACCATCATCTTGGCGAGCCCGCTCTCCAGGTCACCGTGGAAGTCAGTGTGCGGCTTGACCCGGTTAATGAGCAGGGTGACATCGGCAGCGGCCGCGTTGACATCCTGGTACAGGGGGGGACCGTCTTCCAGGCGACCGATCTCCTTTACCTCCATGGTGGCCCGGATCTCAGCGCCCACGCTGTCGGGCGTCACGCCAAGGCTGGCGAGCATCTCAATCTGCCCTTCAGCGGTGGCGCCGCCATGGCTGCCCATGGCAGGAAAGATGAACGGATCCGCGCCGAGCGCCCGCACTTCTTCTACAACCGTGCGCACGATGGCCGGCAGATTGGCCACACCCCGGCTACCGGCGCCGACCGCTACCTGCATGCCCGGCTGAATGCGGTTCACAAACGGGCTGGCACGAAAGACGCGGCGCACTGAGCCAGGAATGTCCTCTACCCGCGGCGCATCGAATTGTTGCTCGATCTGCAGTAATGAGGCAGGCAACGGCGCCGGGTAATTGAGGCCTTCAACCTGGCTCACCATTCGTTCATTCATAGGCGTCGCCTCCGATCTCCAACTCGGGTTTCTCTTACACGTTGTACAATCTCGCGAATCACGGGCTCGAAATTCTCGTCGGCCGGTTTGAACTCGGTGCCGCTGATGACGAGGGGCGCGCCAAAGACGACGATCTCTGCGCCCATCTCCAATGTCTGAATCGCCTGGTCGATGGTGAGACCACCCACGGCCTGCACAGGGATCTCTACGGCATCGAGCACAGACTGCAGATCATCCAGCGGGCTAAGCCCCGGAATCATGTTGCGCTCGTCAAACCCCGTGTGCACGATAATGTAGTCCACGCCGAGCTCTTGGGCCCGCCGCGCCCGGCCAGGCTTGTCCGGGCAGAGCATGACATCGCACATGACCTTGCCGCCATACCGGCTCGCCATCTTTACCTGTTCGATAATGCTAGCGTCGTGGGCCTGGCCCATGACAACCACCATATTGGCGCCAGCCTGAAACATCATCTCGGCCTCCAACCCGGCCCCGTCCATGGTCTTGAGATCGGCTACGATCGGTACGTTGGGAAAGGCCTGGCGCAGCGCCCGCACCCCATGCAGCCCCTCGGCCAGAATCAAAGGTGTGCCCGCCTCCAACCAGTCCACGCCAGCGCTGACTGCGGCCCGCGCCACAGCCAGGGCTTCGTCGATGGTGGTGAGATCGAGCGAGATTTGAATTGTTGGGTTCGTCTTATTGCTCATAGACCAGTACCGATTTCACATTTTCGCCCACATGCATCGCGTGGAACGCCGGCTCCCATTCGTCCAGGGGATAGACACCGCCGATCATAGGGTCGAGGTTGAGCTGGCCGGTGGCCATGAGCTGCAACACGCGCTCCCACGTGGCGTAGGTATGGCTGAAGGAGCCTTGTAGGGTGGCAGCCTTGCCCACCAACGGATCAAGGTTGAAGTTCAGCGGCTGCGGTCCCCAACCGATCTTGACCACCGTGCCCAGGGGTCGCACCAGATCCAGCGCCTGCTTCAAGGCCACGCTGACCCCAGTGCAGTCCACCACCATGTCCGCGCCAAAACCATCGCCCAGCGAGCGCACCAACTTCCCGGCATCGTCGCGCTGCACATTGATTACATAGTCGGCGCCAAGCTCTTGGGCCACTTCCAGGCGCCGGTCGTCCAGATCCGTGCCCAGGACAATCAGCGTGCCCGCGCCGCTAATCCGCGCCACCTGGAGCGCCATGATGCCGATGGTGCCGGCGCCCTGGATGACGACCGTATCCCCCGGCTTGACACGCGCGTTGACGGTAAGCGCCTGGGTGGCGACACAGGCCGGCTCGGTCAGTGCGGCATGGGTAAAGGAAACGCCGGCGGGAATGCGATGGAGAATCTGGGGCCGGGCGGCTACATAGCGGGTCATGGCGCCGTCGATGAGATTGCCATATCCCTTACGGTGAGGACACATGTGGTAGTTGCCGCTCAGGCAGTAGGTACACCGGCCACAGACATAGGCTGCGGTCTCCACGGCGACCCGCTCGCCCGCCGTGAAACCTGCCACATTGGCGCCGACATCGACAATGGTGCCGCACCATTCGTGGCCCAAAATCACGGGCGTCTTGATTTCCCAGCTCTGGTTCTCATGCCAGAGGTGGATATCGCTGCCACAGACACCCACGGCGCCCATTTCCACCAAAACCTGGTCTGGGCCGGCAGTGGGCTCGGCAACGTCCTGTACCGCTACCTGGCCCGGCTGGCGGCCATATTTCACGACTGCTTTCATATGGTTCACGACTTTCTAAAATACTTCTCGCGCATGCGCTTCAAGAAATCAATAGACTCTTTCATTTCGTCCATTCCGTTCATCCCGTCCTCGATGCTGACCCAGCCACGGTAGTGCTGCGCCGCCAGGATCGAGAAGATGCGGTCATAGTCGTTGAGCCCTTTGCCCGTCACCCCATGCTTTAGCTTGTCGAAATAACCGATGGTGCCGTCACTCTGGCGCAGGTCCTCGAGCGTGGCGCCAGGCTCAAGGTAGCGATCGGAGGCGTGCATGGTCACGACCCGGTCTTTGACCCGTTCCAGTAGTTCAATGGGGTCGTCGCCGGCCACAATGGCATTGGAGGGGTCATATTGCACGCCGAAACAGGAGCGTTCCTGGATCGCATTAACGATCTCAAGAAAAACGTCCATCTTCTGGGCGAACTCAGGCCAGTGCCAATGGCCGTCCTTGTAGTGGTTCTCCATGGCCAGCACCACCCCATATTCCCGAGCGACAGGCAGCAAGATCTCAATGGCGTTCACAACCCATTCCACCCCCTGCTCACGGGGCACCTCAGGATAGCGCTGGCCGCTGAGCACACGACAGGCCGCGCCGGGCCCGCCCAAGCGCCGGGTCACACGGATCATCTCAGCTTCGTGATCGATGGCGCGTTTGCGCGCGTCCGGATCCACATTGGTGAAATCGGGCGAGCAGCAGAGCATGGGCATAGCGCACCCGGTCGCGGCAATGGCCTCGCCCACGCTGTCAATGTAGCCATCCTCCAGGCTGGTAAAGAACCCTTCGTACATCTCTAGCCCTTCGGCCTCCAACATGCGCGACATCTCGATCCATTCGAAAACGGTCATGGTGCGGCGGTGCGAGATGTCGTCCAGATAGCACTTTGGGAAAGCAGCAATTTTCATAGGGATTCCATTTCTATGAATCAGCAATCTTGGCAACCACAAAGAGTAGTCACAGAGATGATGCAAACAAGAAAATGTGGGCCCTGAAGGGCCGGCTACAACGGGCGGCAGCTGCCCCGTTCAATCAGGATCGGCGGCAGCATCACCGTGGGAAAGGCAGCCGTCGCACTCTCCTGCCCTTCGCCGCTGCTTTCATCCACAGCCTTCAACAGCATTTCCACCGCGATGCTACAGAGCTCGGCTATCGGGTGGCGGATCGCCGTAAGGGGCGGCGCCAGCAGCTCTAGCCAGGGTAAATCGTCGAACGCCACAATAGAGACGTCCTCTGGACAGCGGATCTTCGCCGTTTTCAAAGCGGTGAGGACGCCCAAGGTCATGATGTGGTTGGTGGCAATGAGGGCAGTGGGCGCGTCGTCGTCCTGGAGCAGGCGACAGGTGGCCTGAAACGCGGCTTCCTGGCGTGGGTTTACGGTCACCACCATAGCCGCCTCATTAGCAAGCTGAAACTCCGCCAGCGCCTGTTTATAACCTTGGACACGGCTCACCACGGTGGAGAGGCTAGGCCGCCGCGCCAGGATGGCGATACGCCGGTGGCCGAGCTGCAGCAGGTAGCGCGTTGCCAGGTAGCCTGCCTGGACGTTGTCGGTCTCAATCATGGGGCCGTAGGGCTCAGACGGCCGCCGGTCGATGAAGACCATGGGGATATGGTGGTACTGGATCTCGTCGAAGATCGGCTGGTCGGCCCCCGTTGTTGCAATGAGGATGCCGTCGACGCGCCGCTCCAGCAGCAAGCGCAGGTAATAGGCCTCTTTGTCAGGCTGTTCGTCGGTGCTACAGACAATAAGGCTGTGTCCCTGTCGCCAGAGACCATCCTCGACACCGCGGATGATGCTGGAGAAAAAGGGGTTCAGGACATCTGCAACCACCACGCCGATGGCGTGGGTGCGGCGTGTGGTAAGGCTGCGGGCAATGGCACTGGGGCGATAGTTCAAGCGCGCCGCAGCATCCAACACTGCCTGGCGCGTGGAGGGCGACACCCAGCGCGTGTTGTTGAAGACGTGCGACACGGTAGCCGTACTCACGTTGGCCTCGCGCGCCACATCGCGGATCGTCGGCACTGACTTGCGACGCATGGCAGCAGCCTTGTGATTGAATGCAGATAGCCAGGACAGGAGCGAGTTAACCGGTTACGTAACCGGTTAACTGAGTCTACTCCGAGTCGGAATGGTTGTCAAGATTCTCAGTAACTATTTATTTTCACCACCGCGTTGACAAGGCGGCACTTCCCTGGTACCATGGCGTGGAACATTTGTTCGTCTCACCCTGCCGCACCACAGCGAGGAACGCGTGACTACTGGGACCCTTTCGACGCGCCGGGAATTTAGCGTGGCAGACGAATACCGGTACAACCGTGCTGGCCCGCTGCGCTGGATCCTGTCACATCTGCTGCGCTACAAATTCTATCTGGCCAGCTTCGTGAGCGCCAGCGCGATCACGGCAACCTTCTTCTCAGCTATCCCCGCGCTCACGGGCCGGGCCTTCAACGAGGTGCTCAAGCCCTCACCGGATACCGGCACACTGGCAAGCATTGGCCTGGCAATCCTGGGCCTGGTACTGCTGCGCGGCGTCACGGACATCATCAATGCGTTCTCCATCGAAACGCTGGCCCAGCGCATGGAGCGCGATGCGCGTGAGGAGCTCTACATCAGCCTGTTGGGCAAGAGCCAAACCTTTCACAACCGCCAGCGCGTCGGTGATATCATGGCGCGGGCCGCTAACGATGTGCGCCAACTCAACCCCATGCTCAATCCGGGCATAGCGCTCATCACCGACTCCCTTATGGGTATTCTGGCGCCCCTCACCTTCATTGGGTTCATCCGTATCGAGCTGCTGGCTTCGCCGCTGGTCTTTCTGGCGATCTTTGCCGTTTTGCTGCGCGATTACACGCGGCAGCTCAACCCGGTCGCAGCCGAGATCCGCGGCCGGTTTGGCGACCTCAACGCCAGCCTCAACGAGACCATTTCGGCCATCGAAGTCGTTAAGTCTACTGCCCAGGAGACCCAAGAGAAACGCAAGTTCGCCCGCAAGGCAGCCGCGGTGCGTGACTATTTCGTCAAAGAGGGGCAGGTGCAGGCGCGCTATTTACCGATTCTCTTCTTCGGCTTTGCGTTGACCGCGGCCTTTGCCCATGGTCTGTGGCTGTGGCAGCAAGGTAGCCTGAGCCTCGGCGAGCTGGTCGCCTACATGGGGTTGATGGGCGTCCTGCGCTTTCCCATCTTTATCTCGATCTTTACCTTCTCTCTGGTACAGCTTGGCATCGCCGGCGCCGAACGCATCCTCGAACTGATCCGGGAAGAGACCGAGCTTGACGAAAACAAGGCGGGCCATGCCGCCGCCATCCGTGGCGACGTGCGCTTCGACAATGTGCGCTTCGGCTTCGGAGTTACGCCGGTGCTGGAGGATATCACCTTTCACGTGGCGCCTGGCCAAGCGGTCGCCATTGTGGGCCAGACCGGCGCGGGGAAGACGACCCTTACCAAGCTCGTCAATCGCATCTACGACGTGAACGGCGGGCGCATCTTGATCGATGGCGTCGACGTGCGGGAATGGAACCTGGCCACCCTGCGTTCCCAGATCTCTATCATCGAACAGGATGTCTTCCTCTTTTCCCGCTCCATTCGCGACAACATTGCGTTTGGGCTGGGCAGCAAAGCGACGGAAGAGACGATTGTGCAGGCGGCCAAGGACGCCCAGGCCCACGACTTCATCATGGCTTTCAAAGATGGCTATGAGACCATCATCGGCGAGCGCGGCGTCACGCTGTCGGGCGGGCAACGCCAGCGCCTGGCCATTGCCCGGGCGCTGCTCACCGATCCGCGCATCCTGATTCTGGACGACTCGACCAGCGCCATCGACAGCGCGACGGAGGACAAGATCCAGCAGGCTATCAATCGCGTGCTGGAAGGGCGCACCACCTTTCTCATCACCCATCGCCTGTCACAGATCCGCCGCGCTGACAAGATTATCGTGCTCGACAAAGGCCGGCTGGTCGACTGCGGCACGCACACAGAGTTGCTGGCGCGCAACATACTCTACCGGCGGATCTTCGCGCGTTACTTTTGAGTTTGGAACCTCAGGCTAGCGGGCGGCGTTGAGTTGCCCGGAGAGCCGTGGAAATCAGGCGGAGCAAACCGACTGTGACGTACTCTCCCCGGTGAACCGGGGGAGCTTCTAGGACTACGCATGTGGCAACCCACTACGTTAACGTCCTAGCGGAGCGTCCCGCCGCATTGAGATGCACGGTTGAGCGACACCCATTCGTTTTTACCCGACCCAGGAGTTCGGGGCCGGAACCGCCAAACGAATCTGTTGTCAAGTGCTAGCGGGCCTGAGGCTATGATCCTGCTGGTCCTGAAGGAGCTTATCTCACAGGAGAAAGGTTGGGGAGACCGGAGGGATACGCCGATTCCCCATCCCCGACAGCATCGGGGAGTACCCTCGGCGCTTTTCTATGGGCTTCATCATGGACGGTCTGGATGCGGAGGGGTATGACCGCAGCTATTCGGACCGTGATCTTCTTAGCCGGATCTTTGAGTACTTTCGGCCACACCTGGGCGTCATGACCTTTGTTGCGCTCATGATCGTGCTGGACTCGCTCATGAGCGCGCTGTTGCCCATCCTCATCGCGCGGGGGCTAGACACGTTGGCCACTGACCATTCCTGGCAGCAGGCTGGGATCATCGTTGTGGCCATCCTGCTCTCGGGCGCCCTGGCCTGGACCTTCAACTTCTTTCGCCAGTGGCACACCGCGCGCGCAGTCGGCAACGTAGTGCTTGAGCTGCGCGAGAGCGCCTTTGACGCGGTCATGGCACGGGACATGTCGTTCTACGACGAGTATCCCTCCGGGAAGATCGTCAGCCGCGTCACCTCGGACACGCAGGACTTTGCCACCGTGGTGACATTGACCCTCAACTTGATGAGCCAGCTGCTGTTGGTGGCCATCATCTTTGCCGTGCTATTTGTGATCAACGCAAGGCTGGCGCTCATTGCCGGCGCCATTGCACCGGTGATTGTCGTCGTGGCGTTGGGCTTCCGGCGGCTGGCCCGCTACACCACCCAGCAGGCGCGGCGTGTCCTGGCCGAGGTCAACACGAAGGTGCAGGAAACCGTGACCGGCATCGCGGTGGCCAAGACCTTTCGCCAGGAAGGGGCCATTTACGAAGAGTTCAAGGCAGTCAACCAGCAGTCCTACCGCATCAATCTGCGCCAGGGCTTTGTCTTCAGCGGCATCTTTCCAGTCCTGGGCACCGTTGCCGGCATTGGCACCGCGCTCGTCGTCTACTTCGGCGGGCTGAGCGTGCTGGATGGCCAGGTGACACCCGGCGCGTGGTTTCTCTTCGTGGAGAGCATCAATCTCTTCTGGTTTCCGTTGACGGGGATCGCCTCGTTCTGGAGCCAGTTTCAGCTGGGACTATCGGCCAGCGAGCGTGTCTTTGCCCTAATCGACGCTGAGCCGCGCGTCGTCCAAATCGATAACCAGCCAGTCGGGCGGCTGGCAGGGCGGATTGAGTTTCGCGACTTGACCTTTCGTTACACAGTTCGGGAGCGCGTGCTGGAAGAGTTCAACCTGACCATCCCGGCCGGCCAGACCGTGGCCCTGGTCGGCCACACGGGCGCGGGTAAGTCGAGCCTGGGCAAGCTCGTCGCACGCTTCTACGAGTTCCAGGGCGGCCAGCTGCTCATCGATGGGAAAGATATCCGCACATTCAATTTGACAAGTTACCGGCGGCGCCTGGGCATCGTGCCGCAGACGCCTTTTCTCTTTCGGGGCACCGTCGCCGAGAACATCCGCTATGCCCGGCAGGACGCCACCGATGCCCAGGTGCGCGCGGTGGCCGAACGGATCGGCGGCGGCGACTGGCTCGGTGCGCTGGAGCACGGGCTGGAGACAGAAGTGGGTGAGGAAGGCCGCGGCATCTCCATGGGCCAGCGGCAGCTTGTTGCCCTGGCCCGTGTGCTGATCCAGGACCCAGCCATTGTCGTGTTGGACGAGGCGACGGCATCCGTCGATCCCCTTACCGAGGCGCAGATCCAGGAGGGTTTGGACGAGGTGCTGCGCGACCGCACGGCGATTGTGATTGCCCACCGCCTCTCCACCATCAAGACCGCCGACCGCATCATCGTGCTGCGCGAGGGCCAGATCATCGAAGATGGCGACCACGATTCACTGTTGGCCGCGGGCGGTCACTACGCCGAGCTGTACAGCACCTATTTCCGCCACCAAGCGCCGGACTACGCGCCGGTACCGGAGGCAGCTTACTGAGCCCCCGTAGGTGGCGCTGCCAGATCTACGATAGTAGAGGGCTCTCACATGGCTGATCGTACGATCCAGATCATTGCCAATCCTGGAGCTGGCCAGGAAGGTCTGAACCTGAAGATTGTGCAGAGGATCCTCGCCGGCTATCCCGTCATCTGGGATCTTGCCATCACCAGGCAGGCCGGAGATGCTTGCCGCCTGGCTCGGGCGGCAGCGGAAGCAGATCGCCTCCATTGCCGCGTCCTGCCCCAGGCCTTACGGGTCGTACTGCCCAAGGCGAGCTAGGCTACATCTCCCCACCTCCGCGCAATCTCGCGCTCACCCCGGCGCATGGCCAGCAGCAGAGCATCTTGATCCACGGGCAGTGACAGGCACCGCACGCCGACGGCATGGTAGATGGCGTTGGTAATAGCCGGGCTGATGGGGATGGAGCTGATCTCGCCGACACCTTTTGCACCGTAGGGGCCGTCCGCGGTGGGGTCCTCGACAATGAAATTGTGCATGGCCGGCGTATGTTTGATGCCCGGCATCTTGTACTGACCCAGGTGTCGCGTCCAGGGGACACCATTCTCCTCAATGTAATGCTCGGTCAGGGCGTTGCCCAGCCCCATGACAATACCGCCCTCAATCTGGCCACTGAGGCTGAGGGGATTGATGGCGCGGCCAACATCGTGGGCCGTGACCACGCGCTCCACGGCAACCTCGCCGGTCTCAACGTCCACGCTGACCAGCGCCGCGTGGACCGCGTAGGAGAATGCGAAATGCATATCGCCGCCAGTCCCCAATGGCTGCGTCTTGGGCGCCCAATATTCGTAACGTACTTTGGGCGAGCGGCCTTCATCGATCAGGAGCCGCACCGCGTCAGCGAAGGAAAGCGAACGGGACGCGGGGCGGACAGTGGGCCTGTGACCGTTCTCTCCAGTCGGGGCGCCGCCACGCGTGTCGCCGCCGTTGGTCCCCTGGCTGCGCACGCGTGTGAGCCTGCTGTCATCCACGTAGGCAAGGCCTTCATGAAAGGCGATTACCTCCGGCGACACATCGAATTTCTCGGCCAATACTGCCTGGATACGCTCGCGCATGGAACGAGCCGCAAGCCTGGCTGCGTTGCCACTGACATAGGTCTGGCGGCTCGCCGTCGTCGGACCGCCATCAGGGGCCAGATCTGTGTCCATCAGCAGCACATTTACCTGGTTAAAGGGCAACCCCAACTCTTCGGCCGCGCAGGCCGCCAATACGCCGATTAGGTTCTGTCCCATCTCCGCGCTGCTGGTGCGAATCTCAGCACGGCCGTCCGTATACACCTCCACTTCGGCCGCTGCCTTATCGGGCGCACCGCCTCCCAGCCCGGTGTTCTTGTAGCCGGCCGCCAAACCCCAGGCGTAGACCCGGGAACCCATGCGGAAAGGTTTGAAGAGGGAAGATTCTGGATTCGAGCCTGAGAGCTGTGACGGGTCGCCAGCGACACGCGCTGGTATTTCTCCTGGTGCCAGTTTTGACGCTTCAATCCGCCTGATCTCGGCCACCACCTGGTCCAGACACTCCAGCAGGCCGACACTCTCGCGCAGGGTCTGGCCGGTGGCGGTCATGGTGCCCGTACGCATGGCATTCTTGCGCCGCAGCTCCACGGGGTCCATCCCCAGCTGCTCCGCCAGGATGTCCATGTTGCTCTCTACGGCGAAGGCTGACTGCGTTACGCCAAAGCCCCTGAAGGCGCCACAGGGTGCGTTGTTGGTGTACATGGCGTAGCAGTCGATCTTGGCGCTGCCCACCACATAGGGGCCCGTGGCGTGGGTGGTGGCCCGCGTCATGACCTTTTCGCCCAGGCTGGCATACGCGCCGCTGTCACCGTATAGCTCCGCCTCGACCGCGGTAATGGTGCCGTCGCGCTGGGCGCCGGTCTTGATGCGGATAATGGTGGCGTGGCGCTTGGGATGGAAGCGTAAGCTCTCCTCACGATCGTAGAGAATCTTCACCGGCCGTCCAGTAATCTGGGCAGCCAGGGCGGCGTGAACCTGCCCCGCGATATCCTCTTTGCCGCCAAAGCCGCCTCCCATCACCGTGCCTTTGACCCGCACATCTTCCTCGCGCAGGCCCAGGCAGCGAGCAATCTGGCTGCGGTCGGCGTAAGGAATCTGGCTGCCGGTATAGACAGTCAGCTTCTCGTGGCTGCCATGGATTGGATCCTGCCAGCCGGCTGGTACGCCAATGGAGCATTCGGGTTCCAGGAAGGCGTGCTCGGTCATAGGCGTCTGGTAGGTACGCTCGACGATAACGTCCGCCTGAGCAAAGCCCTCCGCCACATCGCCGTGCCGTACCTTGATATGCTTGAGCAGGTTGCCATCTGGGCGGTCAGGATGTAGCACGGGCGCGTCTGGCTGCCGGGCGGCTACCGGGTCGGTCACGGCCGGCAACACTTCATAGTCGACGCGCACCCGCTGCAGCGCCGCGTGCGCGATTTCGTACGTGTCGGCAACGATGAGCGCAATGGGATCGCCCACGTAGCGGGCAGGATAGTCGCCGCCCGCAAAGGCTGGCCAGTCGAATTCGACTAGACCATGGCGCGGGTCGCCCGGAATGTCCTGATGGGCCAGCACGGCGTGAACGCCGGGCATGGCCAGGGCGGCCGCCGCATCGATGTGGAGGATCCGTGCGTGGGGGTGTTCGCTGCGCAAGGTGGCGCCATGGAGCATGCCGGCGAAATGATAGTCATCGGTATAGCGCGCGCGGCCTGTGACCTTAGCGACCCCATCTGGTCGCGGCAAGGGTTTGCCCACCTGGGCCAGTGGGTCAACAACATCGGGTAGCACCGGTTGGGGCAGTTGGCCCGTGCGCAGCTTCTCGCCAGCGGCCTTGACCGCGGCGACGATCGAGGTGTAGCCAGTACAGCGGCAGTAGGTGTCCTTGAGGCAGTGCTTGATCTCCTCGTCGCTGGGGTCTGGATTCTCATCCAGCAGGGTCTTGGCCTGCATGATGAAGCCAGGGGTACAGAAGCCGCACTGTGTGGCGCCATGACAGACGAACGCTTCCTGAAGCGGATGCAGTGACTCCAGGTCGGGCTCCGTAACCTTGTCTGCCTGTAGCGCGTGCGTCGCAGTCTTCGGCTCCCAGGTAGCGGCAAGCCCCTCGATGGTCAACACATCGGCGCCCTGGGCCTTGAGGGCAGGATAGATACACGAATCGACACTGCGGCCATTGACGATCACGGTGCACGCGCCACATTCCGCCTCGTTGCAGCCGATCTTAGTGCCAGTAAGTCCCAGGTCGTAGCGGAGCACTTCGGCCAGGAAGCGGTTGGCCGGAATCCCAAGCGTATGTTCCACGCCGTTGACGGTCAAGGTAAGTTGGGTCATCACCCTTGCTCCTCCTGTGATATGCTGTGTCACTGCGACGCGGCCGCCCGGGCGCGTGCCGCGGCCTTCTGCAATACCCGGCGCAGGAGCACAGCCACCATCTCATGGCGATATTCCTTACTGGCCCGATGTTTGCTGGTACGCAGCGCTGCCTGCTGCTGTGCGGCCTCGATTGCAGCCTCCACAGCGCCATCGTCAAAGGTTTCTGCGGCGGTCAATTCTCGTTCAGCCCCGCTGGCGCGAAACGGGATGGGACCAGCCGGTCCTACCACAATGACGGCCTGGACTACTCGCGCCAGCGATGGGTCAAAAGCCAGCTTTGCCGCCACGCCAAGGATGGGCAGCGCTACGCCCTGGGGCCGCATGATGCGGTCAAACGCGCTGGCCTCCCGGGGTTGCAGCTGCGGGAAGCGAAAGGCGCTCAACATCTGGTTAGGGCCGAGCGTATTCCTGCCCGGTCCCGCAAAGATGGAGAGTAACGGCTGCCAGGCACAACTGAGGTCGTTCTCATCCAGCGTACAGACCTGCACCTGGGCATCCAATGCCAGCAGCCCAATCGTGCCGTCCGCAGCGGGCAAGGCATGGGCAACGTTGCCGCCGATGGTGGCTACGTTGCGTACCTGGGGCCCGCCAACCACACCGCAGCTTTCAGCCAGGGTGGCGCCATGTTGGAGGACGAGCGGATTGCGTTCAATCGCGGCATGTGTGACCGCGGCGCCCACGATGACCCAGCCATCCTCGACACGAATTTCGTCAAGCCCGCGGATAGTAGTAACGTCCACCAGCGCTTCGGGCACCGGGTGGTTGCCCTGCTGCACGTCGAGAATCAGGTCCGTGCCGCCAGCCACCAGTTGAGCGCGGCCAGCATAGCGGGTCAAGAGGCCCAGCGCCTCATCGATGCTTTGTGGCGTGTGGTAGGCTTGCCATCGAATCATGGTTGCTTTCCAGTTGAGAGAAGTGCATTCCGTGCCAGACGGGCGCAGAAAAACTGGTATAATGAGATCGTACCGCTCAGAGGTAAATACGATGGTCAAGTATAGCAAATCGTTGGGGGCGGTGTCCATCGAGCAGCAGAATCCGATGAACTGTGTTGGATGGCGGATCCTGGGGAGGGCAAGACAAATCAGCAGGCGCACCATAGTGCGCCTGGCTGGATCGTTCGCTGCTCGGTTTCTTGTGGTTTGCCCAGACGCGATGGCGGGGCAGACCCGCTATCCGTGCTTATCCTAAGCTAGCCAGCGCGGATTCGACGCTGTCAGTTGGTTTCACTTTGATCTGCGCGTCGACGATCTTGCCGGCCTCGTCGATCACGAAGTGGCTGCGCTCGACGCCCATGTAGGTCTTGCCGTACGAGTTTTTCTCTACCCAGACGCCATACGCCTCCGCGATGGCATGGTCTTCGTCTACGACTAACGTAAAGGGCAGATTGAACTTAGTTTTGAATTTCTGGTGTGACTTGACACCATCGGGGCTGACCCCCAGCACGATCGCGTTCTTCTCCTCGATAATGGGATAGTTGTCGCGGAAGCCACAGGCCTGCGTAGTACAGCCAGGCGTGTCATCCTTGGGATAGAAATAGAGAATCACGCGCTTGCCCCGATAGTCGCTCAATTTGATGCGCTCTCCCGTGTCGACAACGGCTTCAAAATCTGGCGCAAGTGTGCCCACAGACGGTGTGGCCATAGAGGCTGCTCCTCTCCCTCATGTACGAGCTTTGGTTATGCGATTTCTTTTGAACGAATGCCCTGCCAATAGATTCGGATGAGACGGCTGATTTCTCCGCAACAACGATCCCAATTGGAGGACCCGGGGCCGCGGTACGCTTCTCCGGGTTCGACAGGAACCCTATCTATGAGAGATAATCGCAGCATATTTCCGGCAACTACGCAGATCTTCTCAACTATGACACACCGCTTACTTCTGGCCTGTTGGCTCCTTGTCGCGCTCCTGGCGGGGCTACTGATCACACTGTCCGTCCCGGGGCCGGCCCTTGCTCAGGATGTTGGCCCGGCCGCCCCGTATCAGGCCCAGATCAGCGACCACCTACGCCAGGAATTGGCTGCGGCGGATGGCCTAGTTTCCTTTCTCGTCATCCTTCGGGAACAGCCAGATGCCGGGGTGTTGGTTTCGGCTGCGGGCGAAGCCGATGCGACAGCCCGGCACCGCGCCCTCTACAGCACACTGACAGCCCAGGCGAAACTGAGCCAGGCCGGATTGCGTGCCTGGTTGGACGCACAGAATATCGACTATACACCCTTCTACCTGGTCAACATGGTAGAAGTGCACGGTGACCTGGCCCTGGCCGAAGCATTGAGCACGTGGCCAGAGGTAGACCGGCTGGTGCGCAATCCCCAGATTGTCCAGAGCAATCGTACTGCTAGCGCGCTGCCGCCAGGCTGGCAGGAATGGGAGATACAAGGTGCGCAGGCCACGGCTGCCTTGCCCTACGGCCTCGCACAGACGCAAGCCGACGCGGTGTGGGCCTTGGGTTACCGCGGCCAGGGCATCATTGTAGCAGGTGAAGACACCGGTGTGGAATGGGAGCACCCGGCGCTGCAGCCAGCCTATCGCGGCTGGATGACGAGCACCATGACTGCGACCCATGCCTACAACTGGTTTGATGCCTGGGGCCGCGACCCGGTGCTTGACAGCGAATGTCCCCTGGACCCGCAAATCCCCTGCGACGACGATGACGTGGGTTTTGGCACACAGCCCTCGCGCCACGGCACCCATACGATGGGGACCATGGTGGGCGATGCCACGTCCATGGGGGACACGGTCCTCGGCATGGCGCCGGGCGCACAGTGGATTGCCTGCCGTAATATGCGCGATGGGGTAGGCACGCCGGCCAGCTATACAGCCTGTTTCCAGTTCTTTCTGGCCCCTTACCCTCAGGGGGGCGACGCCTTCACCGACGGGCGGCCGGAGCTGGCGCCCCATGTGATCAACAACTCCTGGGGCTGCCCGCCCGAAGAAGGGTGCGACGTGAACAGTCTACGCCAGGTCGTCGAGACCCTGCGCGCGGCGGGCATCTTCGTAGTCGCATCAGCCGGCAATAATGGCCGTAACGGCTGCCGTACCGTACTCGATCCCATCGCGATCCATGACGCGACCTTCAGCGTCGGCGCCCTTGACGAAGCTGGTACCATTGCCGGCTTCAGCAGCCGCGGTCCGGTCACCGTCGACGGGAGCAATCGCCTCAAGCCCGATCTATCAGCACCCGGCGTCAGTGTCCGTTCCGCGGGACATCAAAACAACGGCGCCTATACGTACGACAACTTTCTCAGCGGCACGAGTATGGCAGCTCCCCATTTGGCGGGCGCAGCGGCGCTGCTCTGGTCAGCCACACCGTCGCTGACGCGCAACATCGACCTGACCGAACAGGTACTGATCAAGAGCGCTACGCCGGTCTATGACGCCAGCTGTCTGGAAGGCCCGCAGGTACCCAACCCTACTTACGGGTACGGGCGTCTCAATATCCTCAGTGCCGTCGAGTTGGCTCAGCATCCGGTCACGTTCACTCTGACCGTTAGCAATACCAGTGGCACCGCCCTATCGGGACGCCGCGTTACACTCATTGATACCCTGACAGGCTACCGGTATACCCAGCTAACCAACGAGCAAGGTCAGGCCCGCTGGCGGCCCACGCTACCGGGCGCGATCCTCTTCGCGGGCGAGTATACAGTAACGGTCGAGGGTAGCTGTCCTGTCACGCTCGCTAGTCCGGTTACCCTCGCTGAAGGTGTCACTGACGCGCGGGGCGTAACCATACACTGTCGATGGCTACCCGTGGTAGAGAACGGATGAGCCAGTTCGCGTCACAGCCCACTTCAACCGCAGCGGGGACAGTTGTCCTTGTGCCAGGCTGGCTGGATACGGAGGAGACGCTGCGACCACTGGCCCAAGCACTCGACGGCCGGAGCTGGCGTACCATCGTCATCTCCCCTCAGCCGAGTGACGGCACGGTTTCGCTGGAAGCCCTGGCTGAGCAGGTAGACTCCCGCCTGCAGGCCATCCTGGAACCAGACGCGCCCTTCATGTTCGTTGGATTCAGCATGGGCGGCCTGATCGGCCGGATCTACTTGCAGTCCATGAACGGCTACCGGCGAATTCAGAGATTCGTCACGATCGCTACGCCGCACCGGGGCACGTTGGCGGCGTACCTGTTCGACCGGCCCGCCATGCGCGAAATGCGTCCTGGCAGCACCTTCCTCTCCCGGTTAAATGGGGACCTCTCCCGGCTGGCCGCGGTCCCATTTGTTTCGATCTGGTCCGCGCTGGACCTGACGATTATCCCGGCCACCAACTCTATCCTCCCTGTGGGAATGAGCTGGCATATCTTGTCACCCGCCCATGCTTTTATGCCCTTCGATCCGCGGGTGCACCGGGCAGTCGCAAGGGCAGTGGGACAGGTGAGTCCTCTCGTTTAGGTCGGTTTGCAGGAGTAGAGGCATGGCTAGATCGCGCGCTGATGTTGTCATCTGTGGCGCCGGCATTGCTGGTATCGCCGCCGCGTACTTTTTGGCTGCCAGGCCGGACTTTTCGGAGATTGTCCTGGTGGACGAACGTCCTCCTATGTCCCTGACCAGCGACAAATCAACCGAGGCCTATCGCAACTGGTGGCCTGGCCCCGACGATGCCATGATCCGCTTCATGAATCGCAGCATCGATTTGCTTGAAATGCTGGACACACAGAGCGACCACCGCCTGCTTCTCAACCGCCGCGGCTATCTCTATGTTACGGGAGAGATGGCCAAACGGAGCGCATTTCAAGAGGCTGGCGAACTGGCTGCCGCGCTGGGCGCCGGCGAGCTGCGACTGCAAACCGGGAGCGGCCAAGCAAGCAATTATGTGCCCGGCAATGGCGAGCATTGGCGCGACCAGCCCGACGGCGCCGACCTCTTCTTCGACCCGGCGCTGATTCGCCAGCACTTCCCCTTTCTGTCGCCACAGGCGGTAGCCGCGCTGCACGTGCGGCGTTGTGGTTGGTTCAGCGGCCAACAACTGGGCATGCTCATGCTGGAGGAGGTAAGACAGCGCGGGGTGCGCCTGGTGGCCGGCCGCGTGGAAGGCGTTGACACGGCCGGCGGGCGGGTCAACAGCGTTCGCATCGCCAGCGAGGGCTGGTCGGAATCTATTGCAACAGGCGCCTTTGTCAATGCGGCCGGCCCACTGGTCACGGAGGTTGGGCGGCTGCTGGACGTGGAGCTGCCGGTCTTTTCCGAATTGCATCTGAAAATGGCCCTGGAAGATCGCCTCGGTGTCATTCCGCGCGCTGCACCCCTGGTAATCTGGGAAGACGAACAGGCGCTGCAATGGTCAGATGATGAACGTGAGGCGCTGGCGGAAAGCGAGGAGACACGACATCTACTGGCGACATTCCCCGGCGGTGTCCACTTCCGTCCAGAAGGCGGTCCTGGCGCCGAAACGGTGCTGCTGCTGTGGGCCTATCATCTCGAGCCCGTAGCACCCCGTTTCCCCATACCACAGGACCCCGAGTTCCCCGAGATCGTATTGCGCGGAGCGAGCACCATGGTTCCCGGTCTGGCGCGTTATCTGGAGAAGCTGCCCAGGTCCTATGTTGACGGCGGCTACTACACGAAGACACGCGAGAATCGCCCGCTAATCGGTCCCCTGCCCGTAGCAGGCGCCTATATCTTCGGCGCGCTCTCAGGATATGGGCTGATGGCAGCGTGTGCGGGTGGCGAGTTGCTGGCTGCCCATGTCGCAGGCGACGCACTGCCGGCCTACGCGCCAGCTTTCCTGCTCAGCCGCTACGCCGATCCAGCCTACCAGCAGCTGCTCGCCAGGTGGGGCTCCACAGGCCAGCTCTAGTGCTGGCTGGGTTGGCAGCTCCTATGCCGCCGGAAGCGAAGAGATTTCTTCAAGGAGGAGGAAACGCATGGCTAACACCTCTATATCAACCAGGATGAGTGTGATGGAAGGCTGGTTGCCTCCCATGCACTGGCTCCGTATCACGACCATCGACGCTCACACAGGCGGCGAGCCGCTGCGCGTCGTCACCTCGGGTTTTCCCGATTTACCGGGCGACACCATCCTGGCGAAACGCCGGCTGGCGCAAACAGAATATGATCACCTGCGCAAAGCGATTATGTGGGAACCGCGCGGCCATGCCGACATGTACGGCGCAGTTGTTACCGAACCTGTTACCAAGGACGGCGATATTGGCGTGCTCTTTCTCCACAATGAGGGATTTAGCACAATGTGTGGGCACGGTGTGATCGCGTTGGCCAAGGTCCTCCTGGATACAGGCATACTTGACCGCCCAGGCGATACCCCCGTCATCCTCATGGACACGCCCGCGGGCCGTGTCGTTGCCGAGGCGTACCGGGAAGAGGGGCAGGTGGCGGCGGTCTCCTTTCTCAATGTTCCGTCGTTCGTCTATGCACTGGACGCGCACGTGGAGGTGCCTGGCATCGGCCAGGTGCGCTACGATCTCGCTTTTGGCGGCGCGTTCTACGCGTTCGTCAACGCCGTGGAACTCGGCATCGGCCTGACCAGCGAACACTTCCGCGCCCTGATCGACGTGGGCATGCGCATCAAGCATGCTGTCATGGCCAGCCAGGCAATCCACCACCCGTTTGAGCCCGACCTTAGCTTTCTCTACGGCGTCATCTTTGTGGGTCCCCCAGAAGATCCGGCCCATCACAGCCGCAACGTCTGCATGTTTGCGGATGGCGAGATCGACCGCTCGCCCACCGGTACGGGTGTCAGTGCCCGGGCCGCGATCCACCACGCGCGCCAGGAGATGGGCCTGCACAAGCCCTTTGTGGTAGAGAGCATCCTGGGTACCTGTTTTACCGGCGAGGTCACGGCCACGACCACCTTCGGCCCGCACGCGGCCGTAATCGCCAAGGTGACCGGCACCGCGCACATCTGTGGCCGCAACGAGCTCCTGATCGATCCCGCGGACCCGCTGCGCGGCGGCTTCATGCTAAGATGATTTCTAGGGTCATGGTGGTACACACACTCTATAACACGCGATGCGCCCTGTTTACGTGATAGGCACAGCCCAGCTACCTGTGCGGAAACGGTATGATCGAACTTTGCGCCAGCTCGGTGCGGAGGTGGTTACCGCCGCGCTGGCTGACGCCGGCGTGGAACGGCCTGACGCGCTCTATATCAGTAACATGCTGAGTGATGAGCTGCAAGGCCAGAAACATCTCGCAGCGCTCGTGGCGGACGAAGCTGGCCTGGCGGGCGTGGAGGCCATCCAGATTCGCGCGGCGACCGCGGCCGGCGCCGCTGCCCTGCGCATCGGTTTTCTAGCGGTGGCAAGCGGCGCCGTGGACGTTGCGGTGGTGGCCGGCGTGGAGAAAATGAGTGACCAGGCGCCTACACCAGCGCTGGCAAAAGCATTGGACGCTGAGCGGGAAGTGCCCGACGGCGCTACGCTCCTGAGCCAGAACGCGCGGCTAATGCAGG
>JACFMY010000600.1 GCA_019455155.1 Caldilineaceae bacterium | reverse complement strand
CTGTGGACAGGTGGAGAACGAATAAATTCGTTACTACCGAATGGCTAAAGAATCATAAACTGGAGTTCGGTAGTGGCGAGTTCAGTCGCTGTGGACAGGTGAAGAACGAATAAGTTCGTTACTACCGAATGGCTAAAGAATGACGATTGACAGAGCACTAGCGACTGATGAGAGGCAGGAATACCCTGCGTTCTGAGGGAGACTCCAGATCGATCGCGACCTTCGCTGACTTGGCGACAAACTCGTGGTCAGCGTTGCGGGCCAATACGGCGAAGTGATACGCGCCCGGTACGTCTGCCGTGAATTCAAACGACGTCCGGTCGATGGGGAGAATCTCCTTCACCTTCCAGCCGATGTCATACGGTTCCTTGCCGTAGAGCCAGTAGGCAGTGGCGGAGCTATCGTCGGCCGGCGTCCAGTCAAGCAGCACGTCACCGGCTGAACTGAGCGTTGGCGTGAGCGTGAGCAGGTCCGGCTCCACAACGATGACTTGCTCCGGCGGAATGTAGTTGCACCACTGGCCGACGGTCGGGGTCAGATTCGTGTACCACTTCTCCAGGAAATCATCCCACCGGCCTTCGCGGGCAAAAGCCAGGCTGGCCATCACAGTGACGGGCTGTGACGGATCGATGGTCCAGGTCGCGGTAAAGGGCGCGTCGGCGCGGTAGATGCTGGCGCGCCATGCAACGCCGGACGGCGAGGTGCGCTGGAGGGGGGCGAGCACCGTAATCGTGTCGCGATAGTCCCAGAACTCGTCCGGCGCAATATAGGGATTGCCCGTGAGCGTGAGTTTCTGCACACGCTCCATGGCCGTGTGTAGGCTGCCCAGCGCCGCGTCGATGCCATAGGGATCGCCGGCGCCAAAGATCGCCTTGAGATTGACACTGAAGGTTTCCAGGCCCAGCAGCTCGTCTGGCGGGCCCAGGGAAAGATTTGCGCGCCCACATTGGGTGGTGTCCACGTACGCACTCTGCTGCACGGCGGCCGTGATCTTGCCTTGCTCGCCCGCGTGGGTGGCGGCAGCGAGTGCGTCGCCGAGCGCACTGACGGCAGCCGCGATGGCAGGGAGGTCGCTGCTGTGCACCCAGAAGATTGAATTGGGATTGCTTTTGTCCAACGCATTCTCGTACATTGCTATGATGGATTGGGCGATTTCCTCCGGCGTCGATGTGGGCGTGATACGGGGAAGATATCTGTCATAGGCTGCGACAAGCCACGCGTAGTTGGGTGAGGCCACGATGACCCTGGCCGTTCCCTGTAACTCGTAGAGGGCATCAAGGCTGCCCTGGAAACACTGGTCCAGGTAGAGCACATCGAACGGTTGGGCGCCGTTATTGGTTGCATCCAGCAGGGCCTGACCGGCATCGACCGTGCTCATATAACCGCGACTGGTTAGGTCGGAGGGGCTAAACTCATGCTCCTTGGGCAACGGCGGGATCTTCCCACCTGCCGGCGCGACGGCTGCGGACAAGGTCCCCTGGTCCGGCCAGCTTACCTCCGGCGCCAGCGCGATGCCGTGGCCCATTAGGACGGCTACCGTGCGGGAGGCCGCGATTCTGTTGCGCGCCTGCCGCAGAAACCATGCCAGCACCGCGGGATCGGCCGAGTCCAGTTCCGTCACCCCCCATCGCTGCTCCACCGCGTTCGTCTTTGTAACCTGCCCGCCGGCGATCTCAAGCACGCGCGTATCGCCATCCTGTCTCCCATCCACCAACATGACTACGAATACATTGGGGTTGAGCGCGGTGCCCGCGCGGATCCGTTCAACCACATATTCGATCTCTGTGGCCAGGTCATTGTCAGCAGGGAAGTAGACGGCAATCAGGACACGGTCACCAATGGCGCGCGTGACCGCGGCAATCCTGGCGGCATTGCTGCGCACCGTGCTGGGCTGGTCAGGATGGGGCGGCGTGACGCTGTGTACCAGCAGATAATAGGTGCTCCCCGGATTCAGCCCATCGACCAGATAGGTTGACGCATCCTTGCCAGCGGTCTGCCCGTGCACAGTGTAGGGACCGTCGACCTGGGTGGCGATGGAAATCTCATAATAGCCACTGTCGGCGGTGTAGCCGATGGGCGTCCAGGCCAGCGTCAGGCTGCTGGTGTGGAACTCCGTCACGCGCAGATCGGTGACAGCCGTGGTTTGGGTGTCCATCCAGTCGGGGTCAATCGCCTGCATGCACTGTTCAACGGAAGCGCGCTTGGTGAAGAGACCGTTGTACGCGAAGTTGGCGCCGGTGAGCGTTCCGGCCAGATCGCATATGGCCGGTGGCATGCGCCCGATAAGCGCATTGCCATCCAGACGCAGCTGTGCCAGCCCGGTGAGCCCGCCCAGCGAAAACGGCAGCGTCCCGCTCAAGCCGTTGCGCGCGAGCATCAGGCCTGTGACGTTGTTGCCGTTACAGGTGACACCGGCCCAGTCGCAGGGCGCATTGCCGCTGCTGAAGTTCATCCAGTTGCCCTGGTGAGACCAGTTCACGCCGCCGGTGTTCGAGTAGAGGTCGGTGAGGGCCAGGCATGCGCGTTCGGGGACTGCCGTTACCCCGGCGCAGCCGGCGGCCGCGGCCAACGGAGCGGCTGTGTCAGGAGATGCGTTTCCGGCTTGCGCAGCCGAATTGATCAGCAGCAGTAGCGTTCCGACCAGCAAGCAGCTGCTGAAAACTGTTACCATCAACCGGAGGATATGGTCGTAGCTTGTGACCTGTCGCATAAGCATTCTTCCTTGAACGAAAGCACGGTTCCACAATGAGCGTCATGTTCGCCAGGAGCGGTTGATTTCACCCTGGCTTTGGACTAGTATGGCTTACTACCATATCATTTTCTGGCAATCCGTACCCTCGAATCGCGCCACAATTGCTTCAGTCTGTTCGCCAGCGCTTGTATATGAAGTTGCGGATAAGGTGAGTTGATTCCGGGAAGGGCGCTAGGGTCGCCGCATCATGCTCGCTACCACATCTGCTGCCAGGCAGCCTGACGGCCACATGCTCGGCCTTGTGCCGGCAGCGGCGTTTACTCGACTGGTGAACGACTCCCTGCGCGCTTATCATAGCACGTTGGCGCTCTCACGTTCGGCGTTGGCCAATTCCCCGTTGGTCCATCCTACCCTGGTCAAGGACGCAGCGTCACCCACCGCCGAAGAACGCGGACAGGGTTTGCGGCTCGTGCTGCAATGGGCCGTGAATCAACTTGCGCCAGGGCCCACGAAGTTTC
>JACFMY010000599.1:1905-3219 GCA_019455155.1 Caldilineaceae bacterium | reverse complement strand
CCTGCGTATCTTTCAGGGTAGGTTGGAGGAAGCGGAGCTCCTGCTGGCGGGTCACGAGGATCACAGCGCGGCGCTGCTCCCCTTGGCGCGCCTTCACCTGGCAAAAGGGGAGATAGATCTCGCCCGCGCCGTGTTGGAGCAGGGCTTGCGTTCGGCGCCGGCGCCGGCACTACATCGTGCACCTCTGCTCATGTTGCTGGTGGAAGTACAGTTGCTGCTCGACAAGCCCGAGGCAGCGTACCAGGCCGCCGAGGAATTGGCGAGCCTGGCGCAAAAGACCGGCAGTGGCTTTTTGTTGGCGCAGGCAGATCTGGCCAAAGGCCAGGTAAAGCGGCGCACGGGCGCTGCAGATGTTACTACCCATTTCGAAGTGGCATTGGCGCGCTTGCACCGTTACGAGCAGTCGAACCTGGCGGGGCGAGTGCGTCTGGAAATGGCTCAGGTCCTCGAAAGCAGCGACCAGGCAGGAGCAATAACCTGGGCAAGGGCCGCCTTGGCTACCTTCGAGCGCATTGGGGCCAGGCACGATGCCGAAACAGCGGCAGGCCTGTTGCGCCGGCTTGGTGTCGCTGCCCGTCCCTATCCCCGCCAAGACGCCCCTCTCACCCAGCGCGAGCGTGAGGTTCTGTCTCTTCTTGCCGTGGGGCTGACAAACCGGGAAATCGCCGAGCGTCTGGTCATCTCGCTCAAAACCGTCGAGCACCACGTCAGCCAGATCCTCAGCAAGCTGGGTCTCCGCAGCCGCACCGAGGCGGCAGCCTTTGTCGCCGGCCACTGGCGCGAAGATCAGCAAGATTAGGGTAGCGCATAGGGGGAATCCCCGATGCGCCATACCTGCCCCTGCCGTACCATCATCTCAGTATCAGGATTCAGCAAGCACAAGGAGACACTGAGATGATCAACCCGAATCCATTACCAGTCATTCAATTGGACCAATTGCAGGGGCGCGCGCTCTGGCATCTAGATGCATTGCTCGTATTCAAAGCGCTCGGCGAGGAGACCAACGGCCAGTTTTGGGCGCTGGAAGGGCTGGCCGACCGCCGCATGGCCGTTCCCCTTCATGTGCACAGCCGAGAAGACGAAATCTGGTACGTCCTCGAGGGAAAGATCCGCTTCGCGGCCGGTAGCGAAGAACGGGTAGGTGGTCCGGGTACATTCGTATACATCCCGCGCAACGTACCCCACACGTTTCAGGTATTATCAGAAAGCGCCCGGTGGTTCGGGATCGGTACACCCGCAGGCCTGGACCAGTGGTTTTTCGACACTGGGATGCCGGCCGAAGCGTTGCGCCTGCCCCCTGTCTCGACCACAGCG
>JACFMY010000599.1:0-1895 GCA_019455155.1 Caldilineaceae bacterium | reverse complement strand
CGGATGTCGAAGCCCTTGTGAGGAGCCTGAAAGCGTACGGCACGGAGACTGTTGGTCCACCGCCCGCGGCCCCATGACGAGTGCCGTCGCGCCTGTGCCCGTCCGGATAACGAGCGTATCGCGCCGGACGGGCGCGGGATTGGATTCGACGTACCTAGTCCACCTGCTGTACGCCGATTTCATCCGGACCCCAGACGTATTGCAATCAAGCTAAGTAATCGCTTTTGGCCTTCCGCTGCCCAGCCCAGTTGGCGCCGGAAGGGCACAGACCGCGCCAAATGGCCTATCTGCCCGTACGCGATTTACCCCTCCCCATAGGGGATGGGGTGCGCTATCATAATAGCTATGAACATTCGCCTGGTCATTCAAGTATTAGCACGCTTACGGCAGTTACGCAGTCAGGCCGCATGGCCTTGCGCCACGATTGAATCACACCAGGCGTGCGCGCTCGCTAGCGAGAGCCCGGGCATCTTCTTGTTCGATAAGGATGAGTGGCTGACTGTCATGGCTTCCTTTGCACCGAGCCACTGATCCGCTACGAGCTGAACGACAGCGTACGCTTAGGGCCGTCGACCATGGATAGCTGTCCACACGGCCAGCGGTAAAGCACCGCTCATTAATGCCTGGCGCAGCACCCATCCAGTAGTAGAGAACCCGGCCACTTTGTCACGCGACCAAGACAACCGGGTGGTTACCATATAATCGAGGGCTTAAAGCACGCTGAATGATGGAGGATAGCAACAATGATCGATGATCCCATTATCACGAAAGATGAAGTGGTAGATCTCTACCGCAAGCGGGCCAGGCGCTATGACTTCACGGCCAACCTCTATTACTTGATTGGCTTCCGCGAGTGGGCCTACCGGCGGCGGGCCGTGGAGGCGCTGCGCTTGCGCCGTGGCGATACAGTTGTCGAAATCGGCTGCGGCACTGGCCTAAATTTTCCCTTGTTGCAGGAAGCGGTCGGTCCGGAGGGGCGCATTATCGGCGTTGACCTCACCGACGCGATGTTGGAGCAGGCGAGAAGCCGCGTGGCAGAAAACGGCTGGTCCAATGTCGATCTCGTGCTCAGCGACGCGGCTTCCTACCACTTCCCGGCCGGGATCGGCGGGATCATCTCCACCTTCGCCCTCACCCTGGCTCCAGAATACGACCAGGTGATCGCGCGCGGCAGCCGGGCCCTGGCGCCAGGCAAGCGCTGGGTGATTTTGGATTTTAAGTTGCCGGCCAACTGGCTGGCGTCGCTGGCGCCGCTGCTGGCCTTTCTGACCAGGCCCTTTGGTGTGCGGCTGGAGATGGCTGACCGCCACCTTTGGGAATCCATCGAGCGCTATTTGCCCAACAGCAGGCTGATCGAGCTCTATGGCGGCTTTGCCTACATCGCCGAGGGCAAACGGGGCGCGTAGAACATAGTCCTGGCGCGAGCCACCGCGGCGGTACGCGGCCAGAGTTTTTGCGCGCCGCCTTTGGCTATTACTTCCATTCAAAACCACAGCTGACAACCGGGGACCTGCATGATCACCATTCCCATTGACCCAATTCTCTTTTCCTTCGGCCATTTTGCCTTGCGCTGGTACAGCCTGATCATCCTTGCGGCGATTGCCACTGGCATCTGGATAGCCAGCGCAGAAGCGGAACGCAAGGGATTTGGCAAGGCCACCATTCAAAACCTGGCGCTCTGGCTCGTGCTGGCCGGCATTGTTGGGGCTCGACTCTTCCACGTTGCCGACCATTGGGACCATATCTACAGCCTTGACCCCATCCGCATCCTCTACGTGTGGGAAGGGGGGCTAGCGATTTGGGGCGCGGTCATTGGGGGCTTCATCGCATTGGTGGTCGGAACCTGGCTCCAGGGCTGGCGCTTACCCTTGTTGCTGGACATGCTGGCGCCCGCC
>JACFMY010000598.1 GCA_019455155.1 Caldilineaceae bacterium | reverse complement strand
CGCATCCTGATTATCGACGATGACGAAGATGACTACATTCTGACCAACGATCTCCTGGCCAGAATTGCCGAGCGCAGCTATGAAATTGAGTGGGCTGGCAGCTACCAGGAAGGTTGGGAGATGCTGCGCCGCCACGAGCATGATGTCTACCTGATCGACTATCGCCTGGGCGCCCAGAGCGGCCTCGATCTGATTAACGCTGCTGTGGCGGCTGGCTGCACGGCACCCTTGATCCTGCTAACGGGGCAGGGAGACCATCATGTCGATCTACAGGCCATGCAAGCCGGCGCGGCTGATTATCTTGTAAAAGGCAACATGAGCTCGGAAATGCTGGAGCGCTCTGTGCGCTACGCGCTGGAGCGCAGCCGGACTCTGGAGGCGCTTCAGGCAGCCAAATCCGCGGCCGATCAGGCGAACCTGGCAAAATCACGCTTCCTGGCCAACACAAGCCACGAGATCCGTACACCCATGAACGCGATCGTTGGCATGGCCGAGCTTCTGTCGGTTACCGCCCTCGATGAGGAGCAGCACGACTACGTGGCGACGATCAAGCAGAGTTGCTCCATCCTCCTGGGCGTGATCAACGACATTCTAGACTTTTCCAAGATTGAATCCGAACAATTGAAGCTGGAAAAAGTACCGGTTCATATACACGAGCTTATTGATGAATTGAAGAACCTGTTTCTGCCCATAATGGGCGTCAAGCGGCTTGAGCTGGCTGTCTGCATTCATAGCGAGGTTCCGCCGGTCATGCTGACCGATCCGACGCGCCTGCGCCAGATTCTCGTCAATTTGATTGGCAATGCCATCAAATTTACGCCCGAGGGCAAGATAACGATTACCGTCGTTGCGGGGGAAGTGCAGGCTGGTGGCCAGTTCGTGCATTTCGAGGTTGC
Organism: Caldilineaceae bacterium; assembly: GCA_019455155.1. GTDB lineage: Bacteria > Chloroflexota > Anaerolineae > Caldilineales > Caldilineaceae > JACFMY01. The sequence continues at coordinate 2,327 of JACFMY010000598.1, read as the reverse complement.
CGATACTGGTATCGGCATCCCACTTGAGCAGCAAGCGCACCTCTTCCAGCCCTTCTTTCAGGTTGACGGTTCTACAACGCGCATCTACGGCGGAACCGGCCTGGGCCTGGCTATTAGTCGTCGCCTGACCGAGGCGCTCGGCGGCTCAATTGATGTGAAAAGCCAGCCCCATGCCGGCTCGACGTTCCACTTCACCATCTGCGCGGAACCGGCTCCCAGTGACGAATCGCCACAGCTGCCGGCACAGCAATCTTACCCCACATACGACGACAGGCTAGACAGTAACTTTGCCAGCCTCTATCCACTGCGAATCCTTCTAGCCGAAGACAATCTCGTCAACCAGAGAATGGCTCGACTCATCCTCCAACATCTGGGCTATGCCGTCGATACCGCCAGCAACGGCGTGGAAGTCCTCGACTGCCTGGAGCAGCAAGCGTACGATCTCGTGCTCATGGATGTCGATATGCCTGAACTGGATGGACTGGAGACGACACGGCGGATTCTCACGCGCTGGCACGATGGCAGGCGTCCCATGATCGTCGGTGTGACTGCGGCAGCCATGAAAGAGGACATCGAGCGCTGCATCGCGCACGGTATGGACGCCCACGTGAGCAAACCGCTTGTGGTCAGGACGCTGAAACAGGCGCTAGCTTCATGCCACCAGGCGCGGACCGCACACGCTGAAAGGCCTGTGGTCTGATCCAGTGCCCGGTCGTGCGGGTCTCAGCTTCCCACCTGATGCCCGTCAGCTTTTCCTCATCTGGCCGAAACCGGGCGGGCTATACCTGTTGGGTGATAACCCTGACCCAGAATTCATCAAAACGCGGCCCGTCGATTCTCGTCACCACGCGTAGAGGTTTCTCGCCGGCATGCACCCGTTCAGTGAGCCATCCATCCTCTTCTTCTACGCGCAGGGGCAGTTCCTCAAGCACAATTCCCTCATCCCACCCAAGCGCGATGGCACAGGCCAATGGATCATGCTGAAAGTTGATCATGTCCTGGGGTAGCGCCGTACAGCTTTCACCAAAGCGCGCGGCCATCTGTTCGTCCTCGGCGAATAGCTCGGCCTGCCGCGCCAGGAGCCGCCCTAACACACCTGCATTGCGTAGGTCAGCGAGATGTGACCCGCGCAGCGAAGTCTCCACAGTGACCGAGAGTGGAATCAGCGTAGGACCGGACTGGCGCAAAACGCGGCTGGCAGAGGTAATATCAACCTGGACATTGAAATCCATGTCGTTTCCCCACGCTGGATAGCCAGGTCGTGGTGGGTAGACGTACCCGCCCATGAGGAAAAGCTTGGCCTGCGCCAGGATGCCAGGGTGTTGCAGATCGAGTAGATATAGATTTGTGTAGGGTCCAATGGCGACGATCGTAGCGTCCTGCTCGATACTCTCCTTGAGCAGGTGAAGTGCCTCCTCCACACTGGTGGGAAAGGGCGCCACCGGTTCGGGCCAATAGCGCTCCTCGGGCGGAAGCCCCAGGAAATAGGGATAGAACCCGCCAGCGTTGTCTGCCCCGGCTGCGACGGGCACATCATCGCGTCCCTCGAGCCCCAAGACATAGCGCACATAGCCCGCGCGCCTGCCGCCGATCTCCCCAACCGTCGTAACGCCAGTCAGGTGGACAGCTTCCGGCCAGCGCAACACCATGGCCAACGCGCAGAGGTCGTCAATATCGCCACCCAGGTCGGTGTCAAGATGTAGTTTCTTCATAGTCGCTACAGTCGCCTCAGATTTGGGGAAAAGCCGGCCGCCGGGTTCGTGGACTGCCGGCAAGCGTGGGCGCATACGGCGGCCTACAGGCAATGAGGAGCAGATGTCAGCTAAACGGCGCGCCGCTGTGGTATATTCGATAGGGTGCCGTGAGCGCTCTCCCTTTGTTGCGTGCCCTACCCGATGACCGTCTGTTCTTGGACTAACCAACCCGCAGGTGCACTTTTTGTTGCGCAGTTCCAGGTTTCGGCAACATCAGTATCCGTCCTTTACACCACGCGACTGGGGGCAGCAAGGCGGGTCGCAGTCTCCCAGCCCGATACAAAAAAACCAAATGCAAGGAGAGTCTGAAATGAAATTCGGCGCGTCAATCTGGCCTTTCAAATGGGATACCCCGTACGACGAAGCGATCTCGCGCATTGCAGCATTGGGTTTCCAAGCCGTCGAGCTCATTGCCTGGAATCGCGAGGTCTTGGACAGCTACTACACCCCGCAAGAGATCAGGAAGCTCAAAAACGTCATCGCCAGTGAAGGTCTGGAGCTCTCCGAGTTTGTCTCGACGCCTCCCGGCATGGCGAGTGGCTCCACGGCCGCACGGGATGCGGCCGTGGAGCA
>JACFMY010000016.1:16706-30576 GCA_019455155.1 Caldilineaceae bacterium | reverse complement strand
CAGCACCCATGCCAGCCAGGTGCTGCTTGTCGACGGCAGCGGCCAGATCCTCTACCGGGGCGGCGCGATGGAACAGCCAGCGCCGGGACCAGCCTCGCCTCACCGTGGCGAGTTCGGAACGGCCGGGTTCTACTATGAGCGGGTCGAGGGCGAGGAGATCATCGTCGCCTTTGCGCCGGTACCAGGCACTGACTGGATGGTCGTCTTGCGCGAGCCACTCATGCTGGTTGCGGAGCCCCTCATCCGCTTCGAGCAGGCAATGCCCTTTGTTCTGCTCATTGCGACTTCAATCTCGCTGCTCACGCTCTTTTTTGGTCTCCGCTATATCGTCAGACCGCTGCGGCTGCTGGCTGAGCGTGCCCACCAGGTCGGCGAAGGCGATTTTACGACCATGAATGTTGCCGTAGGCGGCGTGGACGAAATCGAGGCGCTGCGCCTGGCCATGGAGCACATGACAAAGCAGATTCGCAGCTACCAGGCAGGGCTGGAGACCTATCTGCATGCCGTAACCCGAGCTCAGGAAGAGGAGCGAGCCCGGCTGGCACGCGAGCTGCACGACGAGACCGTGCAGACCCTCATCGCCCTGGACCACAAGCTGCAGATGGTGCTGCGTTCCCTGGATCGGGATCCCGGCCGCGCCCGCGATCAGATTGGAGAGCTGCGGCACATGGTGGCGGATGCTACGGCGGAGGTGCGCCGCTTCAGCCAGGCGTTGCGGCCCATCTATCTGGAGGATCTTGGCCTGGTCCCGGCATTGGAGTTGCTGGCCAGTGAGGCGGACGCGGGCTTCATGCTGCTGGGGGAACCGCGACGTCTCTCTGCGGACGTGGAGCTGGCCCTCTACAGGATCGCCCAGGAATCGCTCAACAATGCCCGGCGCCATGCCCAGGCCAACGAGATCGAAGTCACGCTCTCCTTTCAGCCAGCGCTGACCCGGCTCACCATCTGTGACGACGGCGTCGGTTTCGACCCCTCGCTGTCCCCTGTCAGCTTGACCCGCAGCGGACATTTTGGTTTGATGGGTATCCGGGAACGCGCCTCGCTGGCCGGCGCCACGTTACAGATCGATACAGCACCGGGCCAGGGAGTCACGGTCGTCGCTACTGTGCCTTGCTGAATCAGGGACGAGAGATAATGGTGCTCAACGTAAGGCTGACCCTGGAGCGCTAATCATGTCACGCAATTCTACCTATCCTGCCGCGGCCAACACGCCGGCCGCGCCAGTCGCCGATCAGATCACTGTCTTTTTCATGCGCCACTGGTTGGGGCTGTTGTTGGCCAGCTGGCTGTTCTTTACGCTCCTGCCCTTTGCCGCACCCGCGGCCATGGCGGCCGGCTGGACCCCAATCGGGCAGCTGCTCTACGGCCTCTATAGCTTCTTTTGCCACCAGTTACCACAGCGCAGCTGGTTTCTGTTTGGGCCGAAGCTCACCTACACGCTGGCCGAGATTCAACAAGTCTATCCGGTCGACGATCCCATGCAACTGCGCACGTTCGTCGGCACGCCAGCAATGGGCTGGAAAGTGGCCTGGAGCGATCGCATGATCTCCTTTTACATGCTCACGCCCGTATGGGGACTCGTGTACGCGGGGCTGCGCCAGGCCGGCCTGAAAGTGCGCCCGCTTCATTGGCTGCCGATGCTGCTTGCGCTCGCTCCCCTTGGGCTCGATGGCCTTACCCATACGATCAATGACCTGGTATGGGGCGTCTCCGGCGGCGGCTTTCGCGATACGAATGCCTGGCTGGCGCTCCTCACAGCAAACGCTTTCCCTGGCTTCTATGCAGGCGATAGTCTCGGCACCTTCAACTGGTGGGCGCGGCTGCTGACGGGAGTCGTGGCTGCCTGGGCCATTGCCTTCACCGTCTTGCCCCTATTGGATCGGCTGATCGCTCAGGAACTTGAGTGAGCGCCGCCTCCGCTCCAGATCCCTTGTCTCAACATATCAGTCCAGTAAACCAGGAGCCAGCTTGCCCGGTGCTTAGCACGCCGGATCCGCGCTAGCCATGTGCAGATGCTGCGCGCCGCGCCATTTGGCGCGTATGGTTCTCCGCCAATTACCGCTCCCCAAGACCCTTATGTCTGCCGCATAATGGCAATAACTGTTGAAAATGGGGCCATGGTTTCCAGAGAATAGGTAAGGAGCCGGTGATGGACGAGGACGCTGTTGCATACGCTGCCAGTCAGACTGAGGACGAGCCCGCTGAAGACGTTGAGGATACACTCGCTGAAGAGGTAGACTACGACCCGGACCACCTAGACGATAAGGCTGAAGCGGCCGTTGGGGGCCGGTTGCGGCGCGCGGTCTATGTAGCGCTTGGCGCGCTGACGGTCATTTTAGGCATCGCCGTTGGGATCTCCGTAGGCTATCTCCTATGGGGCAATACGGGCGATGTCTCGGTGGTGGCGGAGCCAGCCCAGGCGTCCAACAGCCAGGTGGCAAACGCCTCGAACGTCATCCAGATCACCTTGCCTGACAGCTACACCTTTCCGGTGCTTTACGGTACCTTAGGCCCCCAGCTCGTCAAGGCAGGCGTGATCGATGTCGATGCCTTTGCCCAGGTATACGAGCGTTCCGGCCAGCCCCTTTCCTCGGAACAGCGCGCGGTTTTGCTCGAAGGTAGTTCGGAACCGATCCGGATCGACCACCAGAACGCGCGGTTCCTGCTCAATTTCCTCTGGGCCGTGGGCCTGGCCAACCAGAACCCCGTGCTGATCCAGGGCCCCATGCAGCAGGAAAGCGACGGCCAGGTGGAGCGCTTTGCTTCAACCGGCGGCTGGACGTTGAGCAGTAAGCCGATCGGCGCCATCTACAGCAGGCTGATGCTGGCGCCGCTCAACGCCGAACAGCAGCAACGCCTTGAGGAAGCCGCCGCGCTCGTCTATAGACCCTGTTGCGACAATCCGACGCTCTTTCCTGATTGTAATCATGGCATGGCGATGTTGGGGTTGCTGGAACTAATGGCCGCACGCAATGCAACGGTCGACGAGATGCTGGAGGCTGCCAAGTACGCCAATGCGTTCTGGTTCCCCCAGCAGATGTCGGAAGTCGTCGCCTATCACGCGGCGCAATCTGGCGCACAGTTCATCGATCTCGATGCGCGGGAGCTGGTGGGTAACACGACCTTTAGCTCCAGCGGCTTCCGGACCATTCACCAGTGGCTGGGAGAGAATGGCTACCTGAATGGCACCCCCGCGGCAGGCGCCCAGTGTGGCGTGTGAGAAGGGATAGGTCGCTCATAATTCCTACACATTTCCTTTGTATGCTGGGGACAGCATTAAGAATCTTGCAAAGTTGTCCAATTCAGATACGGAGGAATGTATGAAGATTATGTTGTGGACGGGGCTGGCCGCACTCCTTGTGTTGGCGCTGCTTGCCGGCTCGTTGCAGGTTGTTATGGCCGCAGCCCCCAGCGCGGTCGCGACCCCGCTGCAAGATCCCGAGGCGCCAGGCGACACAACTGGGGCACTCTGTCCCTATGCCCAAGATGGCGCCATGGCCGCCATGCACGCACAGTGCCAGGCGCTCCATGCCCAGGGCGACGGCGCCGCGGCTGCCATGTATGCCCAGTGCCAGGCAGTCCATAGCCAGAACGGCATGATGGGATCCAATCACATGATGGGTCGCGGCATGATGGGACCCAATCACATGATGGGCCGCGGCATGATGGGCCAATTTTCCAGCCAGAACGGCAATTGGGATTTCGGCGCCATGTGGCGCGCCATGGTGAACGGTATGCCCGGATTGATGGACGGCCGTGGCATGATGGGCGCTCCGCTCAACAATGAGGCGGGTCAATAGACTGAGGCCAGCGTGGATGGCCGCGATCCACACCGTTGGACCGCAAAGGCTGTGACCACCTGTGTGGCGCAATGACTCCAGCAGCAAGCCCCGTATGCTGCTGGAGTTGTTTTTCTTACGGCCTTGTTCTCGGGCGCCGTTGTACAATGTAGTTTATGGGTAAGTCGATTCTGATCATCGAAGATGAAGCCAAGATCGTGCGCACGTTGCGCCTCTACCTGGAGCAGGCCGGATATTCCGTCGTGCCGGCTGCCGACGGCGCACAGGGGCTGGCGGCGTTTCGCCACGCGGAGCCGGCGCTGGTGCTGCTTGACCTGAATCTGCCCGGCAGCCTCGATGGACTGGACGTCTGCCGCACCATACGTAGAGAGTCGCAGGTGCCGGTAATCATGCTCACGGCACGCGGCGAAGAAAACGACCGCATCGCGGGACTTGAGATCGGCGCCGATGACTATATTCCCAAGCCGTTCTCACCCCGTGAGGTTGTGGCGCGCATCCGCGCGGTCCTGCGCCGGACGCAATTGGCCGATGAAGTCCCCCAGGTCGTCGAAGCGGCTGGCATCCGCCTCGACCTGGACCGCCGCACTGCGCTGCTCAACGGCACAGAGATCGAGCTGACCGCAGCCGAGTTTGACCTGCTGGCGGTCCTGATGCGCCACCCAGGCCGCGTCTTTACCCGCGCCCAGCTGCTGGATGCGACGCGGGGGGAAGCCTATGAGGGCTTCGAGCGCAGTATTGACCAGCATGTAAAAAACCTGCGCCATAAGCTAGAGACGGATCCGCGGCACCCGCGTTACATCCTCACTGTCTATGGCGCGGGGTACAAGTTCGCCCGGGAGGACACATGACGCGCTCCCTGTGGGTCAGATTGATGGGCGCATTCGCGCTGGTCATTCTGTTCGGTTTCGGCCTGGTGACCTGGTTTGTACGCCAGACCACGACTGGCCAGTTCGACATCTACATGAATGAAAGCGGCCGCCAGCTTGCTGTTTGGACCGCGCCGATCCTGGGCGCCTATTATGCCCAGACCGGCTCATGGCAGGGCGTCGACGGCGTCGTCGCCAACCCCTGGGCATATGCCGCCAGCGGGGATATCGCCGGCGCCCTACCGTCTACCGGCTTGATGGGCAACAACGGCAGCCAGGGCCACGGCGCCGGCATGATGGGCAGCATGATGAGCAGCGGCACCATGGGCGCTATGGGCGGCGGCATGGTGCACGGGATGATGGACTCCATGTGGGCGGCCATGGGTGACCGCCTGCTGTTGGCGGCGAGCGATGGCACCGTGGTCGCCGATACCAGCGGCAGTCTGACCGGAACCCTGCTCGATGCCGCGCGCTTGGACCGGGGCGTGGCGGTGACAGTGGATGAGGTGCAGGTGGGCACGCTGCTGGTCGTGCCCTATGATGCGCCGGCTTCGCCCGCGGCCAGTTTTCGCGATGCAGTAACCCGCTCCGTGTTGCTGGGCGGCTTGGGGGCGGCAGGGCTGGCCCTACTGGTGGGCTCTTTGCTCTTCTTTCAAATTGTGCGCCCGCTGCGCGGCCTGGCGGCGGCCGCCCAAGGACTGGCGCGGGGCGACCTGAGCCATCGCGCCGACGTACGCGGTGACGACGAGATCGGCCAGCTGGCCCAAACCTTTAACCAGATGGCCGGCGCGCTGCAACGTTACAGCACAGAGCGGCGCAACTTGATTGCGGAGATCGCCCATGACCTGCGCACACCCCTGGCCGTGCTCCAGGGAAATCTCGAGGCCATGATTGACGGCGTGCTGCCGGCGAGTGGAGAGGAACTGGCCTCGCTGCACCAGGAGACGCTCCTCCTCAGCCGTCTGATCGACGATCTGGGCATCCTATCCCAGGCAGAGACGGGCCAGTTGCACCTGGAAAAACAGGAGATCGATCCGGGCGCGCTCGTACGCCGGGTCGCTGGCCTGCTGGAACGCCGCGCCGGCGAAAGGCAGGTAGCCCTGGTCGCCCAGGTGGAACCAGAGCTGCCCACGCTTACCGCCGACCCGGCGCGCCTGACCCAGGTTCTTGTCAACCTGATCGACAATGCCCTGCGCTACGCGCCGCCGACGAGCAGCGTCGAGGTGACCGCGCGACGGGTTGGTGACGAGATCGAGCTTTCGGTGCGCGACGAGGGACCTGGCATCCCCAACGAAGATCTGCCCCATGTGTTCAACCGTTTCTGGCGCGGCGACCGCGCGCGGGCGCGGGACACGGGCGGATCGGGGCTAGGCCTGGTCATTGTCGCACAGTTGGTGGCCGCACATGGGGGCCGCGTCGAGGCTGAGAACCGGCCCGGCGCAGGCGCCTGTTTCCGCGTATTCTTTCCCCTGGCTTGAGCTGTCTATTGGTGGTCTGTCAAGCATCAAACTGGAGTTCGGTAGTGGCGGCTTCAGTCGCTGTGGACAGGTGAAGATCGAATAAATTCGTTACTACCGAATGGCGAATGAATGACGATTGACAGACCACTAGCCTAGCGGCACGGCAGCCGCACAGTGTGCCCGCGAGTAGGCCAAATGGCGGGTTGACTGTGGCCGGTTCTCTGTCACAATCTTCCTCTGTCACCTATGACGGCTCGAGGCTTCTCGATCGCGCACCGTGGATCGTTCATGCTATGCAGACACCTTCTCACCTGTTATTGGCCGGCGCGCTGAGCGTGCCGCTCCGCCGCCGTGTATCTGTCAGCCTGCCAGCAGTGCTGGTAGGCTCGGTCTTGCCGGATATCCCATTTACGCTGCTGACAATCTGGGGCGAGATCTACTATCGCTGGTTTGCGCCGCTGCCCCAGCCCGGGTCGATCATGGAATACCTTCACTTCACGCTCTTTTTTACCGATCCGCTCTGGATCGTCGCGCACAACTTCTTCCATTCACTCCTGATCGCCAGCGCGCTGCTCCTTGTTGGGCTTTGGGGCATGCGGCGCCGCGCGGGATGGGGCGCATGGCTGTTCTGGATGGCAGCGAGCCTATTGCTTCACATAATCATCGATCTCTTGACCCATACCAGCGACGGTCCCCTGATCTGGTTTCCGGTGAATTGGAGCTATCACTTTGCGAGCCCGGTGAGCTATTGGGAGCGCGACGCGTGGGGCTCACTCTTTATCGTAGGTGAATATGCGCTGGACCTGGTCCTTCTGATCTATCTAGCCCGCAAGTTCTGGCCACGGGGCGGCGCTCGCCGTGCATAGGGCAGCGCTGGCCGTGGCGCCAAAGATAGGCCATTTGGCGGGGTGATGGACTGGCCGGACAGCGCTCACCGTATGCAAGAGAAGCAGTTATGATCTGTGCGTCGGGTGGGCGCCTGTGTCCGCCCTGTGCCTGTGCAGTTTTGAATGGGAGAGAGCTAGTTACCCTGTATCGTTTTCGGATCCAGTTAGCCCTGCTGGTCTTCGGCGCAGCGCTGCTGGTTGCGGCGTGCAGTCAGAGAGAGACGCTGGCCCTCGCCCCCGCCGCCGATCTGCCACGCTTTCTGGCCGCCGCGCCGCCGCGTGTCACAGAGGCCTATCGTTTCGCCCTGGCCAATCCTGGCGCACTGGAGACGGTGCCCTGTTACTGTGGCTGCAACAACATGGGGCACACCAGCAATCTGAGCTGCTTCCTCAAGGATACGGGCGGTGACGGGCAGCGGGCATTCGATGAGCATGCCGCGGGCTGTGGCATCTGCGTTGATATCGCCCAGGATGTCATGCGCTTGACCCGTGAGGGCAAAGCGCCACGCGAGATCCGCACGTACGTCGACGCAACCTATAGCGCATTTGGACCAGCAACGGACACGCCGTTACCGGCGGAATAAGGAGTAGACGGGAGATTCACCCCATGAGTCAAGGGACGACTGGCCAGCACATACAGGGCTCCTGCAAGCAGCAAAAGGGTGCACATGCGCATGGAAGGTGGTGGCTGGACGCTGCTATGCTGGCCATCTTGATAGTGGCCGCTGCGCTTCTCGGCGCCTGCTCTGTGGCAGAACGGCCACCGGCCGCGGCGAGGCAGCCACAGGCACAGCCGCAGGCGCAAGGCGGCGCGGAGCTTCTGGCCGCGTCTGCCCAAACCAACGCTGACGGCTTCGTGGATATTACGCCCGCGCAGCTTGAAGAGGCCCTGGCAAAGAAGGATTTCACGCTCGTCAATGTGCACATTCCATATGAGGGCGAGCTGCCCGCAACCGACCTGTTGATCCCGTTCAACGAGATCGCAGAGTACGAAGCGGAGCTGCCCGCGAAGGACGCCCCCATTGTGCTCTATTGCCGCAGCGGCAACATGAGCACCCAGGCGGCAAAGAGCCTGGTGGCCCTGGGGTATACCAATGTCTTCGAGCTGGACGGTGGGTTTCACGCATGGGAGGCTGCAGGCTACGAGCTTGAGATGAATGCGCCGTGATGGTGCCTGCCCTGCGGCGCAATGGATCCTGCTGCAGATACATTCTCATATTCGGTAAATGCAGGAAGCGAGGAGGCTCGGTTCGTGAATCGAATCAAAAACGGCAAGCATAAACAACAGAAGTCCCACGTTGAAAAGAAGGGCGTGATTGCCGGCAGATTTGGCTGGATAGTGTCGGGCGCAGTGGCCGCGGTCCTGCTGGCTGTGCTAGCGCTCGGCGCCTGGATTGTGCAGGGCCGGCTAGGCGGATCATCGTATACGCCTGAGGTAACGGGCGGCCCAAGCGCCGCCATCGACCAAACCGAATTCGACTACGGAGACGTTCATTTCAATACGACCGTCGAGACTGTCTTCAAGGTCAAGAATGTCGGTGACCGGGACTTAACCTTCCAGGGTGAACCGCAAGTCGAAGTCGTGGAGGGGTGCTGACCGCCCCGAGCGGTCGTCAGTTTGACGACCATCAAACCGGGACAAGAGGCGTCTGTTACGCTGCAGTTCATGATGCACGAAGGCATGGATGGTCCACACGATTTCCGGGTTCATGTACGCACGGATGACCCGGTAAACCCTGAACAGGTGGTCGCTATCCGGTCGAATTGGATCCCGTAAGCAGTCTCGCTTGGGTCATCTATGAAGCTCGGACCGTTTCGGTTACGTACCCTGTTACTCTGGCTGTTGGTGCCAGTACCGGCCGTCATGATGGGACTACAGCGGCCTCAGACGATCAACGCCGGGGTGCGTATTATTGACATAATCGCGGCCGTGCCTGAGGCAGGAGGATTCCAGCCGGACAGTATCGACGTGCGGGCGGGCGAAACGGTGCTCCTACGCTTCTACGCGGCGGACGTAGCGCATGGTATCGCGATTGGCCCGGGCTTAGGGGTCGATCTGGGCGACGCAGCGCCGGGCACGCGGAAGGACGTGTTATTGACCTTCGAAGAGGCCGGGACCTTTACCTTTTACTGTAACAAATGGTGCAGCACCAACCATTGGCGCATGCGCGGCGTCATCGCGGTTACCGGCGGCAGTCAGGCCCCACCTGCCCCCCAGCGTGATCCGGTCATCGACGCCCTGCTCGCCGAGGGGATCGACATCGATGCCATGGTAGACGCCGCGCACGGGAGCCAGCCAGCTCCGGCCGCGACGCTGGCGACAACGCCGCCTTCCGCGGCCCGTGGCGCGCTCCTTGCGGAACGGCTCCAGGTGCCGGCGGACCTGCGTGAAAAGGCATGGCAGCGTACGCACACGCCCCAAGCAGGTATGGCGCTGCTGCTGGCGGCGAATCCGGCCAGCCAGCCACAGGAGCTGGCGGACGCCATCGCCTACCTATGGGTCGCCGGTTCTGAGCCAGCCAATTTGCAGGATGCCGGCACGCTCTATACCAAGAACTGTGCCGCGTGTCACGGAGATAACGGCGGCGGCGATGGTATTGGCGCAGGCACTCTGCCCCAACCACCGCCGTCTTTCCAGGATCCGGCACACATGGCGGCGCGGCGGGGCGATGTGCTCTACGCCAAGATCCGCCGCGGCGGCATGGGCACAGGAATGCCAAACTTCGGTACTGTATTTACGACGGACGAAACATGGGCCTTGGTAGACCATCTCTGGAAACTGGCGTTTGACGCGCCGGTACATCAATGAAATCGCATGCAAAAATGACCGTGATTGATTTCCATGAAACGATCTCCCGATGAATTCTGGCTACCGGAGCTGAGGCCGGTGCGGACGCCGTGGCTTGCCCGTCTGGGCGCCGCTGCCGTACCATGTGTCTACTCTGCGCATCACACAACGCACGTCTACCTGTCACCGGCGAGACCGGCCACCGGGCAGGCAAAGCGCAGGCAAAGGGCATTGGCGCTACGCCTCTTGGGCATGTGACGTTTGACGTCAGCAGCCGAAGCGATAGATCGCCACCCTTGTAGACTACCTGGCACTGCCCCGCACCCCATTGGGTTCCAACCTGTGTTGACAGTGCCGTGGCGGCGCACTCTGATTGCCCCCGACTGTCAACGACTCTTTTGGTACTGGTTGCGCGCTGAACGCTGACGGGTGACTCGCGTGTCTCGCGGTTCTCTGCCAGAGACGCGCGTACGGGACAAACGAACGATGCGTTGGGTCGATCTGATTCCGAAACGATGGCGGACGGCCTCGATCACCGATCGGGTGCGCGTCCTGCGCTGGCTGCTGCCGCTAGCCATTGCCAGCGCGGTGTTCGTCTACCAGCTGGGCTTTACGGCAGCCATTCACGCCCGCATGGGCAGCGTGGCGCACACCGTGGTGGAGCTGCTCTTTTACAGCGTCGTGGGACCGGTGGCAACGTGGCTGATCCTGGACCAGATCAGCCAGTGGCTGACCGCGAAGGAGGCCGCGGAACAGGCGGTACGCGTACAGGAGCGCCACCTGGCCAGCATCGCGGCCGCTTCGGCAGATGCCATTCTCAGCCTGGACCCAGACGCAACCATCCGCTCTTGGAACCGTGGCGCCACTATGTTGTTCGGGTATCGCCAGAGCGAGATGGTCGGTAAGCCGTTCCGTGAGCTGCTGCCGCCGCCCGCGCGATTCAGCGCCGCACAGCCGGACGGCACAGAGCACGTTGCAGCCCCGCTGCGTTATGAAGGACATGCTGACGCGCGCGATGGTCGCCGCATCGTGGTGGATGTGACTGAGACGCCGTTGCTGGACAACCAGGATAAGCTTGTGGCCACGTCGGTCGTGATGCGCGACATCACTCCGCGCAAGGCGCGCGAGGCGCTCTTGGAGGCAGAACGCGCCCGTATCGCGCGGGATCTGCACGATGGGCTGGCCCAGAATCTCTATTTCGTCGGCCTGAAGCTGGACTTTGTGCGCAAGCTGTTGGTGCGCGATGTGGACGCGGCGGAGCAGGAGCTGAGTGCGCTCACGCAGACCATACAGCGCACCATTCGCGACGTACGCCGCACCATCTTTGCACTCCGGCCCGTCGATTTCAAGGCTGGAGGGCTGGAAAGCGCGGTGCGGACCTACATCCGCGATTTTGGCGAGCAGGCGAATCTGGAGGTCGTCTTCGAGACCAAGGGTGACCTGCGCCGCATACCGCCCGCCCTGGAACCGGAATTCTTTCACCTGGTGCAGGAAGGGCTCAACAATATCGCAAAACATGCTGAGGCGCGCCATGCCTCGATTTGTCTTGAGGTGCGTTCCGGGCCCGTGGGTTACCTGGCTGTCGAGGACGATGGCATCGGCTTGGAGGGGAACGGCGCGCTGCCCCAGAGACCAGGCAAACTTGGCTTGCGCCAGATGCAGGAGCGTGTGACCCAACTGCGCGGCTCGCTGGCGTTGCACGGCGAGCCCGGAAAAGGGACGCGGCTAGAGGTTCAAATCCCGCTGTAATGTCGCGGTGGATCGTTGCCAAGGGACGGTAGAGCACGCTGTGAAAGGAGGCGGCACGCACACTGCTATGAGCCGAAAGATTCGTGTATTGATTGCCGATGACCACACCATGGTCCGCCAGGGTCTCAGCCAGATCTGTGGCGCCGAGACGGACATTGAGGTAGCCGGCCAGGCGTCCAGCGGCGAGGAGGCCTGTTGGCTGGCGGAACGGCTTGCGCCCAATGTGGTGATCATGGATATCAATATGCCGGGCATGGACGGTGTGCAGGCGACAAAGCGGATTACAGCCGCCAACCCGCGCATTGGGGTCATTATCCTGACCATGTATCGCCAGGATCAGTACGTGTTCGAGGCCATCCGGGCCGGCGCGCGCGCGTATCTGCTCAAAGACGCGCACAGCGACGAGTTGCTACAAGCGATTCGACACGTCGCGGAGGGCGAAGCGTTGCTGGACCCCGCGATCGCGCGCAAGATGATCGACGAGTTTCGCCGGCTGCAGGCGGAGTCAAGTAGCCCCAATACGCCGCCCCTGCCGCCGCGCGATTTACAGGTTCTACGCCTCGCCGCCCAAGGATTGGACAACCATCAGATTGCGGGGCAGCTACAGATTGCCGAGAAAACAGTGCGCAACCGCCTTAGCATGATCTTCGAAAAGCTGCAGGTTGATAATCGCACGCAGGCGGTGCTGTACGCGCTGCGCAAAGGACTCGCCCGCCTCGACGACGACCCCGAGGTACGCGAGTGATAGGTCCTGTTTACCTACGATCTGGCAAATACCGGGACAGATGTCCCGATGGCTGGGTACCATGTCCCTGGTGTTGGTGCTGGAATCGGTCATACTCGATTTGCCCGCAAAGACCTATGTTGTGTTGCGTAGGCGCCATCCACGAGGAGCGAGTGCACAGCACATGAGAAAACGCGTTCCGGGAGACCGTTGCGCGGAAAGGGGGAGCTGATGGCCGATTCCTTTGGTTTTGCGCGCAAGGTAAATCTGCCGTTTGCCGAGGCAGTACGCGCGGTGCGGGTGGCCGCAACGCGCGAAGGCTTTGAGCTGTTAGCCACAAATGGCGCCGGTGAGACCGGCGAGGGGCCAGAGTTGGCTATATTTGACTTGCATGACCGCGAACTATGGACAGAGTCGCTGCGCCTGCGCCCGGAAGCCGCCCTGGTCTTCCCTTGCCGCGCGGTGGTGAAGGCGATAGATGGCGGAAACGCCATGCTCTATGTGACCGACCCGGTGCAGATGCTAATGCCGCTGGCCCGGTCTGAGTTGGAGCCCGTTATTGCCGACCTGAACCGGCGGCTGTGGCGGACATATTTACGTGTTGTCGTACAGGATGCCGGCTTTGGGGACGTCTGACCCCATTCTCCGGCCAACTAGAAACAGGGAGAAATGCGTATGATGCGATATAGACGATGGTCGATTGTTGCGGTGATCATGCTGTTGGGTGCGCTGAGCCTGGCAGCCTGCGGCAGTACATCGACAGCAGCCAACTTGGATACTGCTGCACCGGACAGTGCCGCAGCTGAGACAACAACAAGCGATGTCGTCTCGTCGGCGGCGGACACGGACCACGTCGAGAGCGATGTTGAAGAGGCGCATGCCTCGGCTGCATCCGGCGAAAGCCACGACGAAGTCGCGTCAACGTCCGCGAGTGATGAGCACATGGCCGGCGACGAGCATGCCGCGGGTGAGGAGAATATGGCCGGCGGCGAGCATATGGCCAGCGATGAGCATGCCGCGGCTGATGAGCACATGGCCAGCGATGAGCATGCCGCGGGTGACGAACACGCCGCGGCTGATGAACACATGGCCAGCGATGAGCATGCCGCGGGTGACGAACACGCGGCCGGCGACGCACATGTCATGGATCACAATGTGCCTGAGGAAGCAGCCGCCGTGCCAAACCCCATCCCGGCCAGCGCTGAATCGCTGGCACGGGGCGCCGAAGTCTTCAAGGTGAACTGCGCGGTCTGCCACGGCGAAAGCGGCCAGGGCGACGGCCCGGGCGCGGTCGCTCTGGATCCCAAACCGGCGCAGCTAACCGCCGAGCATGTCCAGATGAACACCGACGGCGCGCTCTTCTGGATCATTACGCATGGCCGCGAAGGCACGGCCATGCCGCCTTGGGAGCTCGTGTTGCCGGAAGATGACCGGTGGGCGGTAGTGAATTTCATCCGCTCGCTGGCAGCGCATGGGCATCAGTAGTCAAGATTCAGCGGCGTGGGGGGGGGTGGGGGGGAGCGACACAACCAACACGGAGAAAACGGCCCGCGCCGAAGAAGCGAAAGGCGAGCACGACGCCGGCCACCCAGCCGC
>JACFMY010000016.1:0-16696 GCA_019455155.1 Caldilineaceae bacterium | reverse complement strand
ATTATTGTGCGTGCAGCGGAGCAGAACGGATGAACGCCGCGCAGCTGGTAAACGGGCCAGGGGTCTACCTGCCCGGTGCCTCAGCGCGCTGGTTCGGCCACGACCTCTGCTTGAAGAAAGCTCGCGTCATCACTCAGCTCTACGACCCAGTCCTCGCCATTTTGGCCGCCGTGATGCCCCTTATTTTCACGGACGCCGAGCGTGAAGCGCAGATCATCCCCGCGCTTCAGTAGTTTGACCACCAGCTGGTTGGCGCCCGCTTTGAACGTGACGGGATGGACGTTGTTGAAAGGCGTCCACCAGGTAGCTTCCTCCGTCTCGTGGACCAGCTCTCCGTTGACATAAAGACGATAGCCGTCATTATTGCCGACGACCAGGTAGACGCGCTGTTCGGCGGGCACGATCACCGTGCGGGACAGGTAGGCGCAGTAGGCGCCGCGCAGGCCAGTGACCTGGCTCAAGTCGACCTCATGCTCGCGCGAGACGACGACCGCGGGCCGCCCCAATACATGAGACCATTCCCTGAAGAGCTGGCTGTCATCCGCGATGGGTTCGGGCACATACGCGCGCTGAAGCGAGACAAAGTGGTGGTTGAAGCGCCGCTTCTGCTGCAGCGTGTTCGCGGTATCGGGCAGCTCATCATAGTAGACGCCCAGGAAGCGCCAGAGGCCGGCGCCCGCAACGCCAAAAGTGTAGGTGACGGGCGGATCTGTGTCGAGCCGGGCTGTAAAGAGTTGGCGTGCCGGCCACTGCTGGACAGCCGCGGGCGCGTGGAGCGTCACCGGGATCGCAGCAGGAGTCTGCCGCACCACGCTCGTCGCGGGCACAATGACCCACCCTTCTGGGCCCGTAACGGACAGCCGCGCGGGCGCCGCCAGATCGCCTTCAACCTTTACCTCGATCTTTACAGTTTCGCCTGGCGCGGCGCAGGGCAACCCGTCGTAGGAGACTGCTAGCTGGACGCGCGGTGGCTGGGCGGTTGGCGGCAGCGGCGCCAGCGCCGGCGGGTCGACGATATCGACGCCTGTCTTCAGCTCGCGGTTCAGCAACACACCGATCCGCGCAGTATCGCGCGCCAGCGCCGAGAGGGTCATTTCCGGCCGGCGATACTGGATCCCCATCACCAACTCATCCCCCACCGCGGCCTTAAGGTGGGCCGGGATGCGGCTCGCGCCAAGGATCTGCCCAATCAGGGCGGCCGCCGTTGCCAGCGTGCAGTCGGTGTCGTACCCACAGCGCAGGGCTGCCAGCATGGTCTCCTGCAGGTCATTGCCGCCGTAGAGCAGGCCTAGAAAGGTGAAGGGCACATTGATCTGCGCGTCGCAGGCCTCGGGGAAACCCGCGAGCGCCATGATGCGGTCACGGGCCGCGCGCAGCGACAGACCTTCATCGTAGGCGGCAAATGCCGCCCGCGTTAGCTGTTCGATGGGCGTCCCGGCCGGCAGATAGTGCATGAACATGGCTGCCAGCCGCCGCACATCGGGTACGAAGAAGGCCATGGACGCCATGGCGGCCAGCATCATCTCCGCGCCCACCGACTGCTCGGTGTGGTCGAGCGTACCGTCCTTGACCGCGTAGCTGGCAGCCAGATCCGGTGCGCCCGGGAAGACATAGCCCCAGATCTCGGCGCGTATGGGGCAGCCCATGCCGGTCTCCCAGAACTGGCTGGTAAAGCGTCCCGACATGGGGGGGTGGATGCCAAGCTGCCAGTTACGGCGGAAGATGCCGTACTCGTTGAAGGGATACCAGCACCCTTCCAGCCAGGCTTCGGCCATATGGTCCGAAGTCAGCGCCGCGCCGCGCTCCTCCAGTACTTTCAGCCAGAGCACCTGCAGGTCCAGGTCGTCGTTGGGGGGCATGGTGTCCGGGAACATCTCCTCGGGATCGATCTCGATCCAGCCCTTGTACCCTTCGAAGCGGGCGCCGACTGCACCGCCCATGGACTTCCCGATCCAGCCACCGAGCACCTGGTCCAAATATCGTTCATAGGGGATCTGCATCATTATCTCCACAACTATCGTTATCGTTTGGATGTTGATGGGCCGCCCCGGTGTGGAGCGGCGCGGTTGTCTGTCGAATCACAAGCTGGCAGTTCAGGACCGCCTGCACCGAGGGGGCGGTTGGTTCGCGCATACGGCGTAAGACCAGCTCCGCGGCGCGCGCGCCCAGCTCGTATGCGGGTTGGGCCACGGTTGTAAGCGGGGGGATCGAGAGCGCTGCAAAGGGAATGTCGTCGAAGCCGACGATGGAGATCCCTCGGGGTACCTCGATGCCATGGCGCCGGCAGCTATTGATGGCGCCCAGCGCCACGAGATCGTTGACAGTCAGCACGGCGCTCGGGCGATTGGGCAGTGCCAGGAGACGTTCCATGGCCGCCTGGCCGCCCTGCGTGGAGACATCCGTTTCCACCATGTACGCCTGCTGCAGGGCTACCCCGTGTTTCAGCAGCGCCTCTTGATAGCCCAGCCAGCGCCCTACCGCAACGCCACGCGTGTAGTAGCCGCCGATAAAGGCAATATCACGGTGGCCCAGCTCGACAAGATGATCCACCGCCGCGGCCGCGCCGTCCTGGGCGCGGCTGGTGACGTAGTCGACCTTTGCCTCCTTGAGCCAGTTGCCGATGGTGACGACGGGCAGCCCCTCCTTCATCAGGTTGATGATGTAGTTGTTGTGGGCTGTGGCGTCGCCGCGCTGGGGCGGCGCAATGATGAAGCCGTCAACCCCACGACGATAGATCTCGCGCAGGACCTCCAGCTCCTTGACTGGATCGCCGTCGGTGTTGACGATAATGGTGATATATCGTTCTCTCTCCAGCGTGTCCTGTACCCCGCGTGCCAGGGTCGCCGAGAACGGGTTTTGGATGTCAGAAATGACCAGGCCCACCATCAGGGTGCGGCTAGAAGCCAGCCCGCTCGCCAGGGGATTGGGATCGTATTCCAGCTCCTGGGCAGCTTTCAGCACCCGTTCGATCGTCTTTTGGCTGATGGGTGCTGTCTTGTTGAAGACGCGCGAAACCGTGGAAGGGGAGACACCGGCGCGTTTCGCTACATCGTAGATCGTGGCCATACCACTTATGCCGTTCTAGTTGAACACCTTTTTGAATGCCTCGAGATAGGCCATACCGCACTCGGTGTCAGGCTCCAGGTAGCTCCCCTCCGTCCATTCGTTCCAGGCGTTGACGGTCACGATCCGCTGCTCGCGGGGCCGCGCCAGGATCCGGCGCTTGACGAGGGACAGCGCCTCGGCAAAGCGCTCCGGTGTATTGCCCCCAATCACAGGCATGAAGGGATAGCGGGCGTTGACAAATTTGTCGGATTGGATCGTGCGCGGGCTCGCATCCCAGCCCATGGTGACGTTCGGGTAGTAGGGCAGACGAAAGGTCTCCTCGGCATGGTCCCAATATTGAAAATAGCGGTCGCGCACAATGTTGTAGTCGGTGACAGGAAAGCTCTCCAACGCGCCGTGGTGGATCCAGACGTATGATGTGACGCTGTCGAAACCCATCCACTGTGTCATCTCATTCACATCGACCGCCGTCTTCTCCCCTGGCAGCAGTGCCAGATTCCACAGCACCGCATTGAGATGGAGGCCTGGAAAGCCGGCTGCCTGCACCCTGGCGCGGAAATCCGCCAGAGCCTGGCGTACACCATCGATGCCGCCGAGACCATCGGCCAAAGCGGGCAGATCATAGATTGAGAAGTAGGGGCTGCCGGATATCGTCCAGTAAGAAGCGTGGCTGAAGTAACACTCTATCACGGCATCGGTCATGGTGACAAAGGTTTTGTGGCTCACCGCGCCGGGATAGAGCAGGCGGGCGCGGTCGCCGACGCCATTGAGCGCGGCCGGATGGATATCGACCCAATTGTGGTTTGCCCACATGAGGGAGAATTTCAGCCGGTCGTTGTTGGGCGCGCCCAGGAAGCCTTCGTCCAGCGCGCGCCGCAGGAAGGGACCGTCGTCGTACCAGTACCAGTCGAAGATGAACGCATCGATGCCGGCGGAGGCAGCTGTGTCGATCTTTCGGGCCATGACCATGGGATCGGCTTCGTCTTCGTAGCCCCACAGCGGCACGCGGGGCTGGCGGTGTCCTGGAAAGCGCGGCTCGGCCCGTTTGACCAGCTCCCACTCCGTCCAACGCGGTCCGTGGGTCTCTTCGTTTCTGCGGTCCACGTGGTAATTCGGGAAATAATAGCAGGCAACTGTGCAGTCCTTACTCATATGCGGTTCGTATCACTTTCCTCCATGCAGGTTGTAGCAAAGTTGGTCGAGTACCTACTTTTCAATGCCGGTGATCACCACGCCCTGGATGAAGAGGCGTTGGGCCACAGAAAAGAGCAAGACACAGGGCAGCAACGACATGAGCGCGGCCGCCATCATGCGCGGGTAGTGAATGATGTTGAACTCGGCAGTTTGGAACATGCGCATACCCAGGCTGACCGGGAAGTTCTGCTGCGAGCGAAAATAGACCAACGGATAGAGCAGGTCATTCCAGTAGTAGAAGAAGGCGAAGATGGCGATGGTGGCCACCACGGGCGCGGACATGGGCAAGAAGATCTGCCAGAAGATGCGGAAGGTTGAGCAACCGTCTACCCGCGCGGCGTCCTCCAGCTCCTTGGGGATACCCATGAAGTATTGCCGGAACAGGAAGATGTAGAAAGGATTGCCGAAAAAGGACGGCACGATGACGGGTAGAAAGGTGTCGAGCCAGCCAATGGCGTTGAACATCATGAAATGGGGGACGATCATGACCCAGGCCGGCAGCATCAGCGTTGTCAACATGACAAAGAAGAGGAAGCTCCGGCCAGGAAAGCGCAGCCGCGCAAAGCCATAGCCAGCGATGGAGCAGCTGAGCACACTGCCAACAATGCCCCCTGTGGATAGGATCACGCTGTTCAACAGAAAGCGGGCAAATGGCGTGCGCTCAAAGACATCCACGTAGTTCTGCCAGAGGAGCTGGCCAGGGATCCATTTGATTGGCCACGTGTTCACCTCGTCCAGGGTCTTGAAGCTTGTGCTTAGCATCCAGAAGAACGGGACCATGAGCAATACCGCCCCGGCCAGCAATACGGCATAGATGACGATGGCGGAGATCAGCCGCCGCCTGCGCACCCCAAAGCTGAGCCACGATCGTTGTGTGGCCTGTTGAACAGCCGATGCTGTTCCCTGTCCCTCAAGTACCATGGATCGCTCCTTCCCGTGCGCGGTACCGTTATTCCTTCTCGCCGGCATAGTAGACCCATCGTTTCGATGTACTCATGACAAAAAGCGTCAACGCCGCAATGAGCACGAACAGGATGTAGGCTACTGTCGACGCATAGCCGAAGCGCAGCGAGCGGAAGGCCGTGAAATAAATGTTCAGCCCAAAGAAATAGGTGGCGTAGTTCGGCCCGCCGTCTGTCATGATGTAGGCGTTCTCAAAGATCTGAAACGCGCCAATCAGACCCGTCACCAGGTTGAAGAAGAGCACAGGCGTCAGCAGCGGTATGGTGATTGACCAGAAACGTCTGAGCCCGCCCGCCCCATCGATGGTGGCCGCCTCGTAGAGCTCAGTGGGTATAGACTGCAAGCCCGCGAGATAGACGATCATGGTGCCGCCGACCCCCCACAGGGCCATGAGGATGAAGGCGTACATGACCACGTGGGGGTCGACTAGCCAGCCGATCTGGGGCACGCCAAACCAGCTCAGGATGGCGTTTAGCACACCATATTGCTTGTGGAAGACGAACTGCCAGAGCAGCGCCACCGCAACGCCGGTTGTCACGGCGGGCAGATAGTAGATGCCCCGGAAGATCAGAATCCCGCGCACCTTTTGATTCATCAATAGTGCAATGGCCAGGCCGATGGTCAGACCTAGGGGCAAATAGCCTGCCACAAAGGTCAACGTTGAACGCAAGGAGTCGATAAAGCGAGGATCCTGCGTGAGCATGTACCGGTAGTTCTCGAGCCCGATCCAGTGTGGGACGCCGCTGCCGCCATAGTTGGTGAAACTCAGGTAGAGCGATGCCAGCAGTGGTCCCAGGCGAAACAGCAGGTAGCCGAGTAGCCAGGGAAGAATAAAAAGGAAGCCTTCCATGGCCTCGCGTCTGGCCAGTCTTGTCTTGGGTAGATACATGGTGCTGCTCCGAGAGTATATGGACAGCGTGCAGCGTGGCGCCATGGTTTCTAGACAACACGCTGCACGCCGGGACGCGACTAGACCTTGGAGAGCGCAATCAGCCGGTTCACCTCTTCCTGGAATGCGGGCAGCACCACATCGGGCCCATCCGCGGTTACGCCGTCGATCATGGGCGCAATCATGTTGTTCCAGGCATTGTTATAGTCCTGCCAGTAGGGCGGGTAGGGCGCGGCGTTCGCGCTTTCCATCTGCGCCGAAAAGGCCTTGACATTGTGCGGCGGCAGCCCGCTCTCGCCCGCCTTCTCGTTCCACAGCGGAACCGATGACTGGCGGCCCGGGATGCTACGCAGCGGCTCGGAGATCAATGTATTAATGGAATCGGTGCTGGAGAGGAATTTGAGGAAGGTCCAGGCTGCTTCCAGATTCTTTGTGTTGGCGGCGATCCCCCACGCGCCGCCTGCGGCGCTGACACAGCTCTTGCCGTCGGGCGAGAGCGGCAGCACAGTGCAGTCGAAGTCGAATTTGTCGCCGATGGTCGAACGCATGTAGGTCGTCGCCCACGAACCCTGGAAGGACATGGGCAGCAGGCCGCTGGCAAAGGGGTCCACGCCCGCGGGCGCCGCGCCCGCTTCGGGATAGAGCCCTTCCTTGCGGGCGGCATTGAAGAAATCGAAGCACTCGCGGCTGGCTGGCGAGTCGATGACACATTCGCTGAAGTCGTCGGAGAATATTTTGCCGCCCCACCCCATGATTAGACCATGGAAAACCCAGCTCCAGTTGTAGAGCTGCAGGCCCCAGCGGCTGAACTGGCCATTGGCGTCTTTCTGAACGAACTTCAGGGCGATCTCCACCAGTTCTGGCCAGGTCCAGTTGGCCGGTGGATAGGCGATGCCTGCCTCGTCGAACATGCTCTTGTTGTAATAGATGCCCACGTTGGAGAAATCGTAGGGCAGCGCATAGAGGTCACCCTGCCAGCGCATCTGGGCCACTTCCGCCGGCCACAAATCGTCCACGTTGACCTCTTCCGCATCGCGGTCGACCAGCGGCTGAAGATTTGTGGTCCATCCTTTGCTGGCATAGACGGGGATATCGAAGGTGCGGGTATACCAGACATCAGGGAGCTGCTGCGCCACACCTTGGGCGTTGATGGTGTCATAGAACTCGTCGCCGGCAATATCCAGCAGGTCGATGGCGATGTCGGGATGCGTCTCCATGAACTTCTGTACGACCGCCTTGAAATATGGCGCATCCGACTCACCGTGGTTGGTCACAAGGCGCAGGGTAACCTTGTCCGGGGCAGCTGACGATGCGCCGCTGCTGGCGCCGCTGCCGGGCGCGCAGGCGGCGAGCAAGGAGCTGCTGCCGATCATGACTGTGGTGGCTGCGCTCAGGCGCAGAAAGGTACGCCGGCTCATGCCGCTGGTGAATTCACTGGGGTCCATTGTCTTCCTCCATGACAAGACAGGGAAAAGAAACGAAAGGCCGCTGGCCAAAGCGGGACAACGCTAAGACAGCCAGGCACGCGGCAGCACGAACTTTCTCGCCGGTACGGGTTACAAGTTGGAGAGCGGAGAAAATGCGCTGACCGGTGGGCCGCATGCAACATCATGAAATTATCATGCAACCGGTTGCATGACCCATTATAAACAGCCCCACGCCGTTTGTCAATAGGTCGCGGCAAATCTGTCCCGCTACGCGCTCTGACAAGCGGTCTGCCAACAGCCAGACGTGCGTCCCGTTGTGGCGACTTTGGTCGCTTTGGCCAGGTGGAGAACGGCTGAAGTCGTTATTACAAAATCGCGCTTGGCAGACGTCTAAACCCAGAAATAGCTGAGGGCCAATCCAATCAACCCGCCCGCCAGCACCAGCCAGGCAGAGTTGACCTTGTAGCGAAACAGGAGGATCGCGGCCGTAATGGCCAGGAGGACAGTGGGCAGATCGACCAGCGCGGCGCGGGCTAGCTGCCAGGTGACGCCGGCCATCAGGCCCAGCGCCGCCACATTGACGCCATCCAGCAGCGCGGCCGACCAGCGCGCGTCACGGATGTAGGGGACGATGCGCGCCAACAGCGCCACAAAACAGAAGGAAGGGAGGAAGATACCGACCGTGGCCACAATCGCGCCGGGCACCCTCGCCAATGTGTAGCCGATAAACGTGGCGGTCGTGAACACGGGGCCGGGGGTAAATTGGCCAATGGCTACCGCATCCAACAACTGCTGGTCCGTAAGCCACTGGAGGCGCAGCACCAGGTCATTGCGCAGAAAGGCCAGCAGCACGTAGCCGCTGCCGTAGAGTACCGCCCCCACCTTGAGGAAGATGAGGAAGAGGCGATCCAACCCCACAGCGGAGGTCGTGAGCTGGGGCAAGGCGTTGCCCAGCGCCAGGATCGGCACGAAGAGGGCGGCGCCTTGGGGCAGCTGGCGCACCGTCTGCACCGCCAACACGAGCAGCGCGCCGCCAAAGAGCACTACCAGCTCGTTCACGCCTAGCAGGTAGAGGGCAAGAGCGCCAAGCCCCACTGCGCCAAGCCACGGTCCCTGCACGGCTTTGCGCCCCAAGCGGTAGAGCGCCTGCACCACAATGGCAATGATCACCGGCTTGATGCCATACATGAGTGCGCTGCCCTGGGGCGTGGCGCCATATTCCACATAGGCCCAGGCCAGGATGCCCACGATGAACACGGCCGGGAGGATGAAACAGAGCCCGGCCGCCAACAGCCCGCGCCAGCCAGCCCGGTAGTAGCCCACGTGGATGGCCATTTCGGTTGAATTGGGACCGGGGATGAGGTTGGTGGCGCCGACCAGATCGAGGAAGCGCTGTTCGTCCATCCACTGCCGGCGCACCACCACCTCGTCGTGCATCATGGCAATATGCGCGGCCGGGCCGCCAAACGCTGTGAAGCCGAGCCGGAGGAAGAGGCGAACCACTTCGCCGAGCGCTTGGGAACCCGTTGCCATACCTGTGTCTATTTGCCTCCAAACCGCGCATAGTCCACCAAATCCGCCTGGCGGCAGGTGGCCAATCCGATTACGTGATCGCCGCCGCCGTAGTAGGCATAGACGGTACCGTCTACCACGGGGTTGGCGTTGTTGAAGACGACATTGGGCACGTCACCGCGCATTTCCCAGATCTCTTCGGGCCAGAAGATGGGCTCCTGCGGGCGGCCGATCACCTTGGTGGGATCATCCAGGTCGAGCAGGACAACGCCAATCCGGTAGACGCGGGTCAGCTTGGTGCCTTGGGAAATGCTGCTGTTTTCCTCCTGCACCTGGGTGGTGTAGCCGTGATTGAGACAGAGCCAGCCGTGCTCTGTCTCAATGGGCACGCCGTTGTTGCCCACACTCGTGGCGTCCCACCAATTGTCTGGCCGCGGGCCGTAGATGGGGGCCATCTCCGTGGAAGGCCAACTGCGCAGGTCTTCCGAATAGGCGAGCCAGACTTGAGGCCAGCGCCGGTGAAGCGCGGCATAGCGCCCGTTGATCTTGCGCGGAAAGAGGACATGGTCCTTGTTGTCCTCACCGACGACAATGGGGCCGATACGCTCCCAGGTGATCAGGTTTTCGCTGCGCGCGATCATGGGCGTAATGCCTCCGCCCGGATACGGCGGCTCACCTTGCCCGCGAAACTCGCGGCCGTACGCAGTGTACGTCATATAGAAGACGCCGTCGATTTCGGCCACGCGCGGATCCTCGATCCCGCGCGAGTCGGCGCCGTCGACCGGCTCCAGGACTGGCCGGCGCAGGCGGTTCCAGTGCAGGCCGTCGGCGCTCACCGCGTAGCCCAGGCGGCTGATCCAGTCGACGCCTTGCGCGCGGTAGTGCATGTGGAAGAGCCCGTTATGGTAGATGACGGACGGATTGAAGACGTTATAGCACTCCCAATCGGACGTCGGGTCGGGCGCCATGATTGGGGTATGGGTATGGCGTTTCAGTCGGAAGCTCATTTGAAAACTCCTCTGGCAGGGTATAACTCAAACTGTATAATGCGTCAACGACGCGGCCGCAGGTGCGGCCCAGTCTGCGCCGGAATTCGCGCGTCTTTGCGCCTGGAGCTGCCCGCTCTAGCCCTTCAGGCCTGTCAGCGTAATGCCTTCAATAAACTGGCGTTGAGCAAGAAAGAAGATGGTGAGAATGGGCAGCGCGATAAGGGTCGACATGGCCATGAGCCAGTGCCACTTGGGCGCTTCGCTGGCCCCACCCACGAAGAAGAACATGCCCAGGGTCATGGTGTACTTGCCCAGGTCGTTGAGGTAAATGAGCGGGCCGAGGAAGTCATTCCAGAAACCCTGGAAGCTGAAGATCCCCACGACGAGCAAGGCGGGACGTACTAGCGGCAGCACGATTAGCGTGAAGATCTGGAACGTATTGGCGCCGTCCATGCGCGCGGCCTCTTCCATTTCCTCTGGAATCGTAAGCATGAACTGGCGCATGAGGAAGATGAAGAAGGGACCACCTCCAAAGAGCGCACCGACGACGAGCGGATCGTAGGTATTGATCAGTCCAAGGGTCCGCCAGATCAAGAAGGCCGGGATGAGCGTCACCACATAGGGCAGCATCATGGTAGAGAGCAGCACTATGAAGAGAATATCCCTTCCTGGGAAACGATAGCGGGCGAACCCGTAGGCAACCAGCGCCGACGTAAAGATGCTGGCCGCCATGCCCAGCAGAGTAATAAAGAGGGTGTTGACCAAAAACTGGGTAAAGGGCAAAGCAAGCCAGGCGTCGCGGTAGTTGTGCCACTGGATCGGCTGCGGTATCCATTGGGGCGGCTCCACAAAGATCTGGTCCAGCGGCTTGAGTGAGCTGGAGAGCATCCAGGCGAAGGGGATCATCAAGATCACCGCGCCTGCGGTCACCGTCACATAGGCAACGATCTGCGCGATAAGGTCGCGGTAGCGGCGGCTTTCTCGCCAGGAGGGACCGGCCTGCTGCAAGGTTGGATCGGCTTGTGTCACCTGTGCCATAACAGCACCCCTACTTTCTTCCTATCTCTTTGAGCTCTCATAGTAGACCCACGCGCTGGACGAGCGGAAGACGAGCAGTGTCAGCGCCAGGATCACGGCAAAGAGGATCCACGCCAGCGCGCTGGCGTACCCCATGCGGAATTGCTGGAAGCCTGCCTGGTAGACCAGGATGTTCATGAACTTGCCGGCTGCCGGCGTATAGCGGATAAAGGCCGCCACCGTAAAGATCTGTAGCGCGCCGATGATTCCCATCACCACCTGCAGGAAGATCACCGGGGTGATCATGGGCAGGGTGATATGCATGAAGCGCCTGACCGCGTTGGCCCCATCAATCTCCGCGGCCTCCAACAGATGGCGCGAGACGTTCTTGAGCGCGCCCAGGAAGATCACCATATTGGCGCCGGCGATTCCCCACAGGCTGATGATCATAAAGGCGGGCAGCACATAGGTGGCATCCCCGAACCAGTTGGGCGGCGGGACGTCGAAGGGTCGCAACACCGGCCGCAGGGCGTTGTTGAGCAGCCCGGCATCGGGGTTGAAGAGCCAGCGCCAGAGGAGGGCTGTAGCCACCGCCGGTAGAATCGAAGGCAGGTAGTAGATGGTGCGGTAGATGCCCAACCCGCGAATATTGGTGCTGAGCAGAAGCGCTACCAGCAGCGAGCCTGCCACGCCCAATGGCACGCTAAGGAAGGCGTAGAGAACTGTGATTCGGATCGCGGGCCAGAAATCAATGTCGCGCGTAAAGATGCGAACGTAGTTCTTCAACCCTACCCATTCCGGCGACTTCAATATGTTGTACTCGGTAAAGCTGAGATAGAACGACGCCACGATGGGAAAGGCCGTCCAGATCAGGAAACCGAGCAGCCAGGGGGCGATGAGCGTATAGCCGGATGCCACTTCGGTGCGCACGCCGAGCCGCGACAAGGTGAAATAGAGCAGCATCATGGTGATGCCGATCCCCGCGGCGACGACCACATAGCGGACCAATGTGGGCAGATACGCCCCGGTAACGATATCGGAGGTCATGCGTCCCCCCTAAGGAATCGAGCGATGGGTCCGCGCTGCGTCTTGAGCGCGGACCCATCCAGCAATGCTTTACTTGTTCGACTCAGCCAGGACATCCTCCAGTAGGGGCCGGACCTCGCTGGCGAGTTCTTCGGGTGTGTTGTTGCCGCGCACAAGCGGATCGACGTAGCGCTCACCAAAGACAGTCGCCCACTGGGCATAGCCGGGGAAGATATGGGGCGCTCGCATGTTCTCCAGGTTGGCGACGATGTTGGCAGCCGATACCTCCTTGTACGGCGTGGCCTTGACAATGCCGTCGGCATTGGCCAGGGAGATGCGCGGGGCAGGCACCTTCCACGCATGAATCGCCTGCGACAGATCCAGGAAAGCAGCGTAGGCCGTATCGGGGTTGGCGGTATTGGCAGAGATGCTCATGCCGCCGATCCAGGCCCAGGTCGCGCGGTTCACCGGTCCTTGGGGCAGCAGGAAAGCCTTGAAACGCTTGCCTTCCGTGCGCTCAAAGTCGTCGGCCGCGCCGCCCATGAACATGACGACCTGGCCGCCCTTCATCATTTCGCCGAAGCCCCGCTCGCTGATGACAGATTGGGCAGGTGTGCAGCCAGACTGCACCAGGTCCGCCACATATTGCGCGCCCTGGATCGCCTCTGGGCTGTCAATGGGCGACTGGGTCAGGTCATCGCTGAGCTCCATGCCACCCGCCTGCCAGATCCACATCTGCACTGGCGGCCAGCCAGGCACCATGCTGAAGCCGTACTGCTTCACGTTCGTGGCGTCGAAGCTGTCGCTGGCGCCATTGTTGTCGTTGGCGTCCACCGTCATGGCGACGCACGCCTGGGCGAAGTCCTCCCAGGTCCAGTCATTGACAGCTTCCTCGCTGTAGCCCGCGGCCTCCAGTGCATCTAGGTTGACATAGAGCATCACTGGCATGGCGATCCAGGGCAGGCCGTAGTAGCGATCGTCATACGAGTAGCGCGCCAGCGTAGACGGGAAGTAGTCGTCCAAGTTGGCGGCCGGATGGTCACTGCCTTGCAGCCGGTCGGTGATGTCCAGGAGTGCGCCGTTGGCTGCGAAGTCGGGGAGGTGCTCCTGGTCCATCCACATGAGATCCGCGGCGGTACCCGCGGCTACGGTGGTCTGGAGCTTGGTCCAATACTCGGCAGGGCTGGACTCCTGCACGATCTCATAGGTCTCGGAGGTGGCGTTCAACTCGTCGAGGATAGCCTGCAGCTCATTGGCCTCGTCCACGCCGGCCCAGGTAGCCAGCTTCACCTGTACCTTTGCACCGGCCGCGGGTGCGCCTTCCTGAGCGGCTGGGGCCGGCACCGCGGCCTGGCAGCCCGCCAAAATCAGGGCCAGTATGCTCATGACAAGTAATGGATAGTAGAGTCTGGTGCGCATATTGATTCTCCCAATGTTCTAACAACGACTCAATTCAGATGGGCAGCGCGATCCAGGGGCGGCGCAGCAGGGAGCCGTGCCGTTCCTGAACCGGTCAAACAGAACGAACAACGAAACCAAACGACCGTGTGACGGGGAGCATCACACTCCGGAGTTCACTAGAAAGTCCACCACAATGTCATTGACCAGGAGGCGATGCCCCTCCCGCAGCTGTCTGGCGCCGGCAGGCACTTTCGCGAGCACGCGCGCGCCGAGCGGCGGCAGTTCGATCTCCGTATCGCCTTCGATGCCGTGGCCACAGAAGCGGTGTTCGGTGACGTCATAAAGATCGCACCCGCCTGTTCCCACGTTGAGTCTGACCCGCCGCTCCTCGGGCCAGGGATTGTAGTAGAGATAGGTTGGGTGCGCGTCTGCCGCCAGAAAGTCGGTGCTCGTCAGGTCCAGCTGCAGGATGTAGGGATCGTCCGTGGACCTGGCCAATGCATCCCACCACAGGGCATAGGCGCCGCCATAGATCGACTTGTGCCCCTGGAAATCGCCGGTAGCATAGGGGGAGTGCCCTTCGTGTTCTTGCAGGAGCCGCTCGTAGGCAATGGCCGGTGAGAGATCGGCCCGGCTCTCGGCCCCGCGCATAAAGCTTGAGTAGAAGAGCCGCGCGTTGGCGGCCACGTGCAGCGCGTAACAGCCCAAATCCCGGGCAATGCGCGGGTCGTACCGCGCCACGGGCAGAATAAAGGGCAAGATCATGAGCGATTCCATGCTATAGGCCGATTCCGGCGTGCTGAAGCGCCAGCCCCGGCTCAGCCCATTGACTTCGTGTTCGCCCCACTTGCCTGCCACCAGCGCGGCATTGGGGTCAAGCAGCCAGACCAGCGCCTTATGGAGATCGAAATCTCCTCCGTAAGCATTGAGCCGGGCCGCGGCCAGCGCCGCCATGGAACCGTCTGGCACCTCGTACCACGGGTTGTCGCTGAAAGCCAGATATCTGGCCAGAGCAGTCTCAGCTTCTGTCCGGTAATTCACGTCGCCGAACATCTCGTAGCCCAACAGCATGAGATAGGCGTAGCCGCCAATCGCGTCTGGCTGGCGATAGATGTCGCGGTCCGTCCAGGGCTGGCCCGTGCGGAAGTCATAGCCCTGGTGGTTGAAGTCGTAGTCGATGCGCTTGGCCAGCTGCCGGAGCGTCTCGACGCTCTGGCGCCAGGCGGCCAGCCACTGGGGATATTGTGCCCCCCAGCGACGGATGGTATGTGCGGCCAGGGCGTTGGCATACATTAAGTACCACATCTCTGACCGGCTGTCGGAGGGCCCGTTGAAAAAGATCCCGATCTCGCGATTGTAGTAGTCCATCAGACCAGGCAGGAGCTCGGAGACGTCGTCTCCACGCAGGAGCTTGCCCAAAACGATGGGGCCGTAGGTCACCAGCTCGTAGTTGGCCGTGCCATAGTGGCTGCTCTCCAGGAACGCGGTAAACGCGGTGTGCTGGCTGGGCGTCGTGAAACGGACATGGCTGGCCGGATCCATGATGAATTGGTCGAACGCCCTGGCGTATTGCTGCCAGTCCAATGGCGCGGCGTGGGGCCGGGGTGGAAACGAAGCTATGCTGGGGAGCTGCGTCGATATCAAGGCTGTCCTCCGTCGGACATGGTTTTGGATTGAATATCGGGTATGCTATGCGCTCTCCTCAGGAGCACCCGCAGGAGGCGCGCGTGATCAGCTGCGTGGCTACTGTGCTGCGAATTGGCACTTCCTCCTCGTTGGTCATGAGCTGCACTAAACGCCGCGCCGCCACGGCCCCCATTTGCCGTTTGTAGACTTTGACTGTAGTCAGGGGCGGATCGGCGTGGGCTGCCCACTCAATATCGTCGAAGCCAATCACGGCCAGATCAGCGGGCACGGTGCGGCCGGCCTCGCGCGCGGCGCGCATGGCCCCCATGGCCATGGAATCGTTGACAGCAAAGACCGCCGTCACATCTGGGTAGCTGGATAGGGCCGCCTGCATGGCGGTGTAGCCGCTGTCGATGGTCGTCTCCGCTTCGTGGATCTCCAGCACGGCCAGCCCTTTTTCCTCCATGGCGTGCCGGTAGCCCTGGTAGCGGGCCTGGTTCGAGGCCCAGTCCAGTGGACCGGTAAGGACGACGATCCGGCGGTGGCCATGTTCGAGAAGATGGACGGTTGCGTTGTAGCCCCCCTGCTCGTCCTCGCTGAGCACACAATCGACCGTGGAACGCGGTAGCGCGTTGTCGACCAGCACCAGCGGAATGTTCCGCGCCCGCAAGCTTAGGATCTGCCGCGCGGGGATCTCGGGACCGGCCAGCAGGATGCCGTCGACACGATTCTCCTGGATCAGGCGCAGATTGGGCAGATCGCCTAGCTGGTCCGCGCTCAGGGCAGAGACGAGCAGGTAATAACCGTGTTGGCTCAGCTCCTGCTGCGCGCCCAGCATGATGCGCTGGTAGAAATAGTCTGCCGCCAGCGGTACGGCACGAAACGCGGTCAGGAAAGCGACGGTGTGGGTCTGGGTCGTAGCCAGGCCGCGCGCCGCGCCGTGGGGGGCATACTTGAGTTGTGCGCTGAAGTCGAGCACCTGGCGCCGGGTCGCCTCGCTGACGCCTGGCTTATCGTTGAGCGCTCGGGAGACGGTGGCCACGGAGATACCCAGCCTGCGGGCGATCTCTTCCATGGTGATCGGTTGGTTGTCGCTGGCCGCGTTGCCGGTCGTCATAGGCTAGGGAGCTGGTTGCAAGAGTAACGTAAACGCTTACGTTTATTATACGTGACGGTTTGCGCTTTGTCAACGGCGCGTTTTCGCTGGATCGTGCTGGTCGTTGGCCAGCGCTACCTCTCACTGGATTTTGGACGCGGGCAGTTGGCCGCGTTTCCAGACCGGTTTTGGTACGAATTCGTCCGTCGCTTGCCGTATTGAGGTTAGGTGAAGGGAAACAGAGGGGACAGTCAGCGCGCAAAGTCTGCGCCGTTTCCATCGAACTAGGCTCTTGGGCATTGGACCCTGTTTGGGCTAGCTCTCAGGTCAGGAGCACCACAACGGTGTGGCGGCCCGAGAACCCAAATAGAACTCCCCCGCGAGCTAGATGGAGATTGGTCCAATGCTCAGAGAGCCTAGCTTCTGCGTGGATTATGCTTCGTCACAGTCGGAAACCAAGCAGATTCCAATAATACGTAAACCAAACAAA
>JACFMY010000597.1 GCA_019455155.1 Caldilineaceae bacterium | reverse complement strand
AGCACGTCTCATGGTCAGGCTTGCGGCAATGCTCGAATCACGGCAATCCATAGAGATCGTACACATCATAAATACTCGGAATTGCGTCAGTCAACCGCGCGGTTTGGTCACAAACGTGATGGCATATGGCTGCCTGGGTTGTGGGAACATGTGGATGATCAGCCATGATGGCATTGATCTGTCATCTATTTGGCGAAATTCTGTTGAATACCCCCAATGATTCACCTAAACTAGCAGATACCGCCACGTAGATGATCATTCTCTGTGTCATGTTCGTTTCCAGTATCCGTGCCAGATACGGTGGTTTTGTGTTCGGTGAGTCTCCTGCGCGCTGAACGACTGAACTCCGGCGATGCATTTAGATAATCCGAAGGAGAAGTATATGAATCGTACCAAAGCACAAGCGACCATGGTTTCCCGCCGACAGTTCCTCCATGGTGCCGCAGCCATTGCCGGTACCGCCCTGGTTGCCGCATGCGTGCCACCAACTGCCGCACCCTCGGGCGCACCCCAGTCCAGCGCGCCAGTGATTTCGGACAAGCCACTGGCCGGCACAACCATCAATGTGCTCGCGCCACGTATCACGTTCACTGATGCCACCCAGAGCCAGCTGGCAAAGCTCGAAGAGGCAACGGGGATCACAGCCAAATTCGACGTCTTCGCCGAGAAAGAGGCACAGCAAAAGATCGCTGTCGAGCTCGCAGCAGGCTCCAACGCATATGATGTGGTCTGGACAGGCGGCAACGGCGTGCCGCAGAAGGCGTCCGCTGGTTGGCTTGAGCCCCTTGACCCATTTGTTGAGCGAGAGGATCCTGATGTGTTACGGCTGGACGATTTCCTGCCGCCGTTGCTCAATTCAGGACGTTGGGACGGAAAGCTGTACGCCCTTCCCGTCTTTCTAGGCACCCAGCTGTTCTACTATCGCAAAGACATCGTAGACACGCCGCCAGACGATTTCGACAGCCTTATGGCGGCAGCCCAGGAATACCACAATAACCCGCTGGCCGCATTTGCGATCCGGGGTGCGCGTGGCGCAGATTCAGCGCTTTGGCCCTTCCCCATCTTCATGTTAGGGTTCGGTGGGAGTTGGTTCAAGGACTATCCAGCCGACATGCACCCAACATATGATTCGCCTGAAGCAATCCGTGCCGCGGAATATTGGGTGGAACTGTTGAGCAACTACGGTATGCCCAATGTGGCGTCAGCCCACTTCGACGAGGTACTGATTGCCGTTTCGGAGGGTCAGGCCGCCATGGCCATCGAAGGTGCCCCGCTTGCAGCGCGACTCTTTGACCCGGAACAGTCGAAAGTGCACGATAAACTCGGTATGACGTTGGTTCCCTCTGGGCCAGCTGGACGGTTCCCACCGTTCTCACCCCACCACTGGGGCATGCCAGCTTCAGCTCCTAACAAGGATGCGGCCTGGGAGTTCATCAAATGGGCGCTGAGCGAAGAAACGCAGTTGCAGGGCGCGCTGTCCACCAATCACATTGCCGTAAGCCGCGCATCTGTCTGGGAGAACCCGGAGTTCCGGCAGAAGTACAACTATGGCGGCGGCGAAACGTTTGTCGAACTCTTCTTCCAGTCTGCCATGCAAGCTTCAGAGCTCTATCGCCCGCCAATTCCTGAATGGCCACAACTCGGTGACCGGCTTTCTGTAGCGCTCAATGAGGCGCTTACGGGCCAAAAGTCGGCTGAACAGGCCATGTTAGACGCGCAGGAAGACCTGTATCAGCTGTTCAAGGATGCCGGCTACTACGACAGCTAGGTGTTTTGGTTCTGGAACGAAGTCAGGGAACGTATAGGGTGCATCGATGAGACATCGCCGTGGTGACAGTTTGACCAGTAGCCCTATACATTCCCTGCTCACAGCCAATTGGTGTATTTGAATGACAACACGCGCAGCGGTTCAGCAGAACGGGCCGCGGGTTCTGTGGTCACGCTCCGCCCGCGGCCAAGTTACCTATTTCTGGTTCCTGGTTCCCTGTATCGTGTTGCTGGGGACACTGTCGCTGATCCCCCTAGTAGTTACGTTTTATCTTAGTCTTCAGAAAATGAGTTTGATCTATCCAGACGCAACCGGCTTTTTCGGCGCCGGCAATTATGCGCGGATGGCAGGTGACCAG
The DNA here is from genome assembly GCA_019455155.1 of Caldilineaceae bacterium. Taxonomy (GTDB): domain Bacteria; phylum Chloroflexota; class Anaerolineae; order Caldilineales; family Caldilineaceae; genus JACFMY01. Next base: position 1,118 of record JACFMY010000597.1, on the reverse strand, counting down.
TACTTCTGGCTTTCTATTCGAACAACACTGATTCTCATCATTGGGCCGGTTGCAGTGCAGATGGCATTGGGTTTGCTGCTGGCTCTGTTGCTCCACAACGACATGCCGATTCTGCGCATTAGCCGGTCACTATTTATCGCCCCCATGGTCATCCCACCAGTCATTGCCGGCCTAATCTGGAAGGTGCTATTCATCCCGAACCTTGGCGGCCTCAACTTTCTCCTTGAGGTAGTTGGCATTCCCGGACCAATGTGGCTCGAAACACCTGGCTGGGCAATCTTTTCTGTTGGCCTCGTCGCTGTCTGGCAGGATACGCCTTTCGTCATGCTCCTGTTGCTTGCCGCGCTTGAGTCCATGCCACAGGAACCAGTCGAAGCAGCCAGGGTCGATGGCGCATCGGCTGTGCAGGTATTCCGCTACATTACATTTCCTTATCTTGTACCTACACTGATGGTGGCGCTGCTGTTTCGAATAATCAACAGCCTTGCCATCTTCCCAATTATCTATGTCTTGACACAGGGTGGTCCTGGCCGCGCGACGGAGATGCTCAACTACTATACCTTTATCAACGCGTTTCAATACCTAGATATTGGCTACGGCGCCACATTGGCTATGGCGCTGTTCGCGCTTGTCGTTCTGTTGAGCCTGGTCTTTATGCGGTTACGGATGCAAGCTATCGAAATGGTGGAATAGATGGTAAGCCGGCGACTTCGCACCAAAATAATCCTGAGCGTCGTAGGCATCGCCTGGCTTATGGCAGTCTTGTTTCCATTTTACTGGCTGCTCATGCTGTCGCTTAAGACCCAGCAACAGGCCTTTGCGTATCCGCCGCTGTTTTTGTTCAATCCCACCGGCGAGCATTACCTGGATCTCTTCCTAAACACGGATTTTCCACGCTTTTTTCGGAACAGTATCTATGTAGCCATCGGCACCGTAGTCCTCTCCATGGTCGTCGGCGTTCCCGCCGCCTACACATTTTCCCGTTGGCGCTTCCGAGGAAAAGGTCTGATGTTGGCCTGGATCTTGGTGTTACGTATGGTGCCAGGCATGACCTATATCATTCCGTTTTTTATCATCTACAAGCAAATCGGCCTGCTGGACACTCACTTTGGACTCAT
>JACFMY010000596.1 GCA_019455155.1 Caldilineaceae bacterium | reverse complement strand
CGAGCGGCGCTGGCAAGACGACGATCACCTACCTCCTGCCCCGCCTTTACGATCCGAACGACGGCCAGATCCTACTGGATGGTCACGATCTGCGCGAGCTGAAGCTGGCGACTCTGGCCGACGAGATCGGCATGGTCACCCAGGAGACCTATCTCTTTCATGACACCATTCGGGCGAACCTGCTCTATGCCAAGCCCCGCGCGACCCAGGAAGAGCTGGAGGCGGCCTGCGCGGCCGCGAATATTCACGACATGATCGCGTCGCTGCCGGATGGCTATGACACGGTGGTGGGCGAGCGAGGCTACCGCCTTAGCGGCGGGGAAAAGCAAAGGCTGGCTATCGCCCGTGTCATATTGAAGAACCCGCGTATTCTCGTGCTGGACGAGGCCACATCACACCTTGACTCGCAGAGCGAAGCCTTGATCCAGGAGGCTTTGGAACCGCTGCTCCAGGGACGTACGAGCCTGGTGATTGCCCACCGTCTGTCTACAGTATTAGCGGCGGACAGAATATTGGTCTTGAACCAGGGTAAGATTGTAGAAGAGGGTACGCATACCGAGTTGCTGGCGCGGCGCGGTCTCTACGCCGAGCTGTACGAAACCCAGTTTATGCGCCAGCAAGCTATGGACGTGGCGCCAGCTGGCGTGAGCAGCCGTTGAGCGTTGGCCGAAGCCCAACCTCGCCGCGTCACCGGCCGGGATCGGGTGCTAAGGCCAGCGGTGTGCGCCTTATCTGGCTACCCAGTTGTGAACGTAGCCTCGACTACTAGCCAAAGCAAATACCCTTTTGGTATACTGCACTGGACGGTAATCGGTTGCAGGAGGAATGCATGAATGCAAATTGGAGCCGCAACGCCTTCGTTTATCTCTTGATCATTGTGGCGGCTGCGGCGCTATTTATCAATATTTACCAGCCTGGCGATGCGCCCGATCAGATTAGCCTGACGCAATTGGCCAAGGCCATTGAGAAGGGGGCTGTGGATACCGTCATCGTCCGCGATGACGAGGTGCGTGTCACGCTCACGGAAAACGATACGACCGTGATCTCGCGGCGTGAGCGGAACGTGCCGCTGACTCAAACGCTGATAGGTCTTGGCGTGAAGCCGGAGGAATTGACCGAGGTTGACATAAAGTATGAGGCGCCGGGCAACGCCGGCAGCTGGCTCACATTGTTGATCAACCTGTTGCCCTTGCTCTTTGTTGGTGGTCTCTTCTTTATCCTCTTCCGCCAGACGCAAGGCAGCAATAACCAGGCGCTCTCGTTTGGCAAAAGCCGGGCCCGTCTCTTCACCGGCGACAAACCGACTGTAAAGTTCGATGACGTCGCGGGTGCAGACGAGGCCAAAGAGGAATTGAAAGAAGTCGTCGAGTTTCTCAAGGAACCGCAGAAATTCGCGGCCTTGGGCGCGCGGATTCCCAAAGGTGTGCTGCTGGTTGGTCCACCCGGCACGGGCAAGACGCTCATGGCCAAGGCTGTCTCTGGCGAGGCTGGCGTGCCTTTCTTTAGCATCTCCGGCTCCGAATTTGTGGAGATGTTCGTGGGTGTTGGGGCCAGCCGCGTGCGTGATCTCTTCGAGCAGGCAAAGCGCAACAGCCCGTGTATCATCTTCATCGACGAAATCGACGCCGTGGGCCGGTACCGGGGCACAGGACTTGGCGGCTCCCACGACGAGCGCGAGCAGACATTGAACCAGATCTTGGTGGAAATGGACGGCTTTGGCACCGACACCAACGTCATCCTTGTGGCCGCCACCAATAGGCCGGACATCCTGGACCCGGCGCTTCTCCGCCCAGGCCGCTTTGATCGCCGGGTGACCATGGACCGGCCTGATGTTAGTGGCCGCCGGGCGATCCTTAGTGTACATGTTCGGGGCAAGCCGATTGAGCCAGGCGTAGATCTTGAGCTCATTGCCCGCCAGACGCCCGGGTTTGTCGGCGCTGACCTGGAGAATGTGATCAACGAGGCCGCCATTCTTGCCGCGCGGCGCAATAAGCGGGCCATCGGCATGCGCGAGCTCCAGGAGGCGGTTGAGCGGATTGGGATGGGCGGTCCTGAGCGCCGCAGCCGGCTGATGACACCCCAGGAGAAGAACGTCGTGTCGTACCACGAGGCTGGCCACGCAGTGGTGGCGCGCTTGTGCGAGCATTCGGATCCGGTGCAGAAGGTCACGATTGTACCCCGGGGCTCAGCAGGCGGCTATGTATGGCGTGTGGCGGAACGGGACCGTGTCATGGTCAACCGCACTTATTTCATGGACTATATTGCTGTGGCGCTCGGTGGGCGTGTGGCCGAGGAACTGGTCTTTGGCGATATTTCCAACGGGGCTTCGGCGGACATTCAGCAGCTTACCCAGGCGGCTCGCGCCATGGTGACCAAGTACGGCATGAGCGAAAGCATGGGGCCGCTGCAGTTTGGCCAGCAGGAAGAACTGGTTTTCCTTGGGCGTGACCTGGCTGAGCAGCGCGATTACAGCGAAGAGGTCGCCGAGCAGATTGACGCCGAGGTGCGGCGTATTGTCAACAGCGCCTACGAGCGGGTACGTAAACTGTTGAGCGAGAACATCAATAAGCTCCACGGTGTAGCGAACGCCCTCAAGGAACGCGAGACGCTAAGCGCCGAGGAGTTTGAGGAAGTGTTTACGGCTGTCTAGACAATCAAAACCACCATGACACGCTGCGAAATGGCAGCAACTACAGGGGTCATGGTGGTTTTTTTTATTCCTATCCCCGCGTCACAAGGATGACGCCCACGCAGATAACAAATACGCCGGCCCATCGAATTGCGCTGACCTGTTCGCCCAAAATGAAGGCACTGACCAGTGTGATCAGTACGTAACCCAGGCTAAGGGCCGGATAGGCGTAGCTAAGGTCGACGCGACTAAGCAGCACGAGCCAAAAGATGCTGCTAAAGGCATACGCACCGACGCCTGCAATCACGTTTGGATTGACAAAGGCGCGTCCCAATAGTCCCGACAAGGCAGCCAGATCACCGGTCACAGCGCCGACTGAACTCATCCCCTTCTTCATCATCATTTGGCCAAAGACGTTCAGCGCCACTGTTGTCAGGAGCAGGATCAACTGCTTCATGCTAAACTCACCCCACAACTAAGTTTTCCACGGGACTATCTCACGCTGGACGTTCACGCGCCCCAACCTGAAATGCACCCGACCTCCGCACCATCGATGCCGGCCACGGGCCTAAGGCAAGCCGTACACAATTTACCCATTTTACCGCAGCGGTGAGT
>JACFMY010000595.1 GCA_019455155.1 Caldilineaceae bacterium | reverse complement strand
CTCAGAGGCCTCTGCCAGGGTAGCTGGGACACAAGCAAAGGGCGGCGTGGGTGTGGCTACCAGCACCACATCGCGGGGGACTATCCGGGTTACCTCTACCGGCACAATAACGGGGGTCGCGGTGACCGTAGCGGTCGAGGTGATACGGGTAGGGGCCGGCGCAGCGCATGCAGCGAGCAAAAAGAGCAGGACCAAACTGGCACACAAGGCACCGGTCAGAATCGTTCGCTTGAAGACAGTCACCTGTGCCGTCGCTTTCCGGCTTCGTTCGACCGCCCTGGGGGAAGGCTGCTCGTTCAAACGCCGACGATTCATCGACGTATGGATGGCGGATAGAAGTCGAGCAGTAAATGCGTTGCAGAGTATAGCATGGGCTGGAAAGAGCGTCAAACCATGTGTCAATTTTTCGACACCTCACAGATCTTTTTGCGCAATGTTTTGCAGGATGTGAAAGGATTTGCGCGGAAAGGCTCGCACGTCGTGTTAAGGTGACAATATGCCCTCTGTTTTGCATACGCGCGGTAGCGGTGGCACAATGGCAACGGTGTGAACAACCGCCATCGGCTAATCCCAGGATCCGCGAAATCAGGAAGTGACAGTGATGCAAGAACAAGTACTGGAAGCGACGCAGGCTACGGGCGCGTCCTCGAAGCCTGCTCAGCGTCTCTTTATCCCCGGTCCGACCGACGTAGCGCCCGCCGTGCTGGAGGCACAGACCGCGGCTATGATCGGGCATCGGAGCGACGAATTTGAAGCGCTGTTCGCAAAGTGCCAGGAGCAGTTGCGGAGATTGGCCTACACTGGCAGCCGCGTCTATGTTGTGGCGTCGTCCGGCAGCGGTCTGCACGAAGCGGCCATTCGAAACGCGGTTGGCGGGCGTGTGGTCTGCTTCGTCAACGGTGCATTTAGCCAACGCTGGCATGATACGGCTGTGGGCTGTGCCAAGGATGTAGTACGTGTCGATGTGGAATGGAATAGTGCGGTCAAACCCGAACAGGTGGAGGCGGCGCTGGCAGAGGCGCTTCGGGATGGGCCGGTGGACGCCATTACCGTGGTCCACAACGAGACCAGCACAGGTGTGATGAGCCCGGTGAAGGAGATCGCCGCTGCAGTGCGTGCTGTGAGTCCGGAGACGCTTGTGATGGTGGACGCAGTCTCGTCCTTCGGCGGTGTGAAGATCGAGGTGGATGAGTGGGGGCTTGATGTCATGCTGACCTCGTCGCAGAAGGCGTTGGCCTTGCCGCCCGGCCTGTCGTTCTGTGCCGTGAGTGACCGCGTGTTGGAGAAGGCGAGCAAGGTGACTGGACGCGGCTGGTATTTTGACTTTTTGAACCTTGAGAAGGCGCTCAAGAAGAACACGACACCTTCGACGCCGGCGATTTCCCTCATGCGCGCGCTGAGTGTGCAGCTGGACCGGATCTTTGTTGAGGGCGTTGATGAACGCTTTGCCCGGCACCAGCGCCTGGCCGAGCGCACGCGGCAGTGGGCCATCGAGCAGGGCTTTGCGCTGATGGCTGAGGAAGGGCATCGCTCCGTCACCCTCACTACGGTAACGAACACGCGAAATATCAGCATCAAGCAGTTAAACGCCTATCTGGCGCAGCAGAACATGGAAATCTCCAACGGGTACGGCGTTTTCAAAGATAAGGCATTTCGGATTGCCCATATGGGCGAGGTCGTTGACGCCGACATGACCCGTCTGTTTTCGGCCATGGAGGCATTTCTTGCCAGCCAGTCTTGACCCGCGCGCGGAGGTGGGATGATGAGCCAGACCATTGATCTACGCAGTGACACAGTGACCAAGCCAACGCCTGCCATGCGCCAGGCCATGTTCGACGCGCCGGTAGGCGACGACGTCTACGGCGAGGATCCGACCGTGAATCGCCTGGAGGAGCTGGTGGCGGCCAAGCTAGGCAAGGAGGCGGCTCTCTTCGTTTCCAGTGGTACCATGGGTAACCTGGTCTCTGTGATGAGCCATTGTGGCCGCGGCGACGAGATGATCTTGGGCGATAAGGCCCACATTTTTCTGTACGAACAGGGGGGATCGGCGGCGCTGGGCGGGGTGCACCCCCGTACAATCCCGAACCAGCCCGACGGCACGCTCGAGCTGGAACAGCTGGCCGCAGCCATTCGCGGGGAGAATGAGCACTACCCCATAACACGTCTGATTGCGCTGGAGAATACTCACAATCGATGTGGTGGGCGCGCCCTGCGGCTCGAATATGTAGACGCCGTGGGGACGCTGGCTAGCCAGCATGGCGTCAAGCTCCATGTAGACGGCGCCCGCCTGTGGAATGCGGCTGTGGCCCTGGGAGTCTCTCCGGCACGGCTGGTGCAGGCCGCCGACAGTGTGAGCGTCTGCTTCAGCAAGGGATTGGCCGCGCCGGTTGGCTCTGCCGTGGCCGGTTCTCAGGAGTTCATCCGCCGGGCGCGGCGCGCGCGCAAGGTGGTGGGGGGCGGCATGCGCCAGGCGGGGATCCTGGCCGCCGCAGCAATTGTCGCCCTGGAAGAGATGGTGGAGCGGCTGGCAGAAGATCATGCCAATGCCCGTTTGCTCGCGCAGGGCCTGGCAGCCATCGATGGGATCGCCGTCGATGCTGATGCCGTCGAGACGAATATTGTCTACTTCAATGTGGTGCAGCCCGAACTAAGCGGCGCGGCGCTGTCCGCGGCCCTGGCTGCAAAGGGCGTGTTGATCAATCCCACGGGAACACGCCAGCTGCGCGCCGTAACAAACTACCATGTTCGAGCTGCTGATATCGAACAGGTATTGGAGGCTGTCGAAGCGGCGGTACGCATGCCTGTGACTTCCGCCACCACCTCTGCTATCTACCAGTAGCCTGCAGGAAATCGCTGCTGGGCGCAGCGTATCACAGCACGGGGCAGGCCGGACGGCTTGCCCCGTGCTCATTGGCGTAACGGCCCGGCTCGTAGCGAGCGGCGCGTGCGCTATTTGAGGGACTTGGGGCTGATGAGCAGCTTGAGTTGCCCGCCGCCCCAACGGAGCGCCGACCATTGGCTGATGTCGAGTTCAACGAACGCCAGCGTGCCGGTCGGCATACGCACAAAGACCTCTTCCGGCTGGCCGCCACATAATCCTGACGCCAGTCCTTCGATCCCCGGATTGTGACCCACGAGCAGCACGTGTTCGGCCCCGTCGGGAACCTTTTTGAGTAGCGTGAGCAGCTCCCCGGCGTCAGTCAGGTAAATCTCGTCATGCCAGCGCACATCACCGCCATAGCCCATGGCCTC
>JACFMY010000594.1:1951-3256 GCA_019455155.1 Caldilineaceae bacterium | reverse complement strand
ACGTCGGGAGCCACACCGTTGTAGCGTATGGCCGGCTCACCGGCGGAATCGGCGATGATACTCGCCATATGGGTGCCGTGACCATACCCGTCGTCGTTTGCTGAGGGCAAAACCATGGTATTGGCAATGGCGTCGTAGCGCGCCGGAATGCGTAGAATGCCAAGGGTATTGACCAAGAGCGAAGCGGCATTCCACGTACCCGTGTCGATGACGGCCACGCCGATCCCTCTTCCCGTGATCCCCGACAGATGAAGTTGTCCTGCCCCGATCAACGTCGGGTAGATTGAGTCGGGAATGAGCGGACCCGCGATTTCAACCTGGTGGTCAGCGTAGACCCGCGCGGAGGGAGCCGATGCGCGCAGCCAGTCAAGCTGTTCCATAGTCAGACGGGCGCCGACAGCGTTGATTACTGGCAGAGAATGTGTCACCGTGCCGCCCGCTCTACGCACCAAGAGTTGGGCATCGTCGGCACTGCCGGCCTGGATGATTACAGAGCGCGTTGTCATATCAGACGCGCTGGCTGGTCCACTGCTTGACAGGCCCAACAGCAGGCTTGCCACCAACATCCAGCGTAGCCAAGAACCAAGTTTCAATACCGCTCTTTGCACAATCATGAATGCCCCCTTACGGTGCGCCCTTAACGAGTTGCCCATACAGGGCGTACGCCACGCGTTAAGCTCGACCATCATTCCAAACAATGTCGCCGGCCCAGGTGCGCCCTCCAGACCACTTTATGCGGCCGGCCCAAAACACAGTCGCTCGTGCAGCAATTGCATGCCACTCTTCGCCAAAGATGACAGCACCAAGTCGAGCTTTGGTCTGCGCAACAACCTTCACCGTGTCCTCAACCAGGGTGAACAGTGCATTTAGTCGCCTGGAAGCGAATACCGTGCTCCGAACCTGTTCCCGCGGCTGCCGCAGAATACTCTGTGTACATAATATGGTGAGCAAGGCCAACAATATGGCTAGCAACAGCAGGTTGTGGCGACGCAGCCAGTTAACTTGTCGCCGCCCATTCACCCTCTGGTGGCCCAATTCATCTACTCGAGGTTGCATCGCGTTCGTCTCTCCTTAATCATTCGTTTCAGCGTACTGTTCAGCCGGCATGAATCTCGCTGGCTCACTCTCCAGCTACCAGCGGCAAGAACAGCTGGCTGACTGGTGGGCCAATGGCGACATCCAGCGGTTGCCCAGGCAGCGCACCTGATGCGGCGCCAACGCTGTCGGTCGTGTAACGGCTGCCAGTATCTTCAACCCATGTACCTAGCGACACATATGCGTCACTCCATGTATAGCCGTCCGCCC
>JACFMY010000594.1:0-1851 GCA_019455155.1 Caldilineaceae bacterium | reverse complement strand
ACGTATAACCATCCGCCCACGTATAACCATCCGCCCACGTATAACCATCCGCCCACGTATAACCATCCGCCCAGGTATAGCCATCTGCCCAGGTATAGCCATCCGCCCAGGTGTAGCCGTCGCTCGCGGCATAAGTGCCATACCAGGAGTAGCTGTCAGCCCAGGTGTAGCCATCGTTGCGGGCAAGGTAATATTGGCCGGTCTCCGGATTCCAATGCGAGGAGCCCCCGAAGTGCTGTGTGCCCTGTAGATCAGCCACGATATCCAGACCGCGATTCGCCCGGCCACTGTATTGGCCATTGACGGCTGCATCGGTATTCACCCGTCCCGCCCCTTGTTGCCAAATACTGAAGGCAAGCTCGCCGTTGGCGTTGACGGCCGGCTGTGCTGAGGCCATCAACCGGTTCTTGATCTCATCAGGCGTCAAGGCCGGGTTGCGGGCCAGCATGAGGGCGACAACACCGGAGACCTGGGCTGCACTCATGGAGGTGCCGCTCAATTGGTAATAATCCTTATCAATTCTGAATTGGGGATGCAGCTTGGCTAGCTCACTCTTCTCCGACATCACGCCCACGATACGCCCGCCCGGTGCAATCACGTCAGGTTTGACGAAGCCCTCGTAGGTTGGGCCGGCACTTGAGAAGGCAGAGACGAAGTCGTCTGTCCAGTCAAGTGGGGTCCTGGCGTCACTTATTGCACCCACCGTAATCACATAGGGGTTATTGCCCGGTACACCAATACTCATGGGCGAAGGTCCGTTGTTACCGGCGGTTACCACGACCACAACCCCGGCATGCCAGGCACGCATGACGGCCTGATTCAGCGGATCATCCCAGTAATGAGATCGCACCGGCGCGCTCAGAGAGAGGTTCATCACACGAATGTTATAGCGTTCTTTGTTGGCAATGACCCATTGGATGCCGGCAATCACATCCGAGTAGCTGCCGCTGCCCTCTTTGTTGAGCACTTGCACCGGAATGATGGCCGAATCAGGTGCAATGCCGTGATATCCACCGCCCGCGTTCCGTTTCTGATTGCTGATAATCGATGCAACGATGGTGCCGTGACCGTTCTTGTCGACGGTCTTGCCCCTATCGTTGAACGCGCTCCAGCCCGGCAATAGACCAGTTTCGTTACCTTTGGAATCGAACCGCAGCTCACGATAGTCTTTCACGCCTGTGTCCAGCACAGCCACGCCGACCGCAGCGCCCAGATTGCCTGCTGCCCAGACCCTATCGGCGCGGATGGCCTGAAAGCCTTCAGTTGGGCCTGCTGACGCCGTCTCTGCTACAAGATCGCCCAAGCGCAGACCTATACAATCCACTTCAGCTTTCTCGCCGCCGGTGTTGCGGGAGACCAGGAAGCGGACCGGCACCATAGCGAAGTCCTCGGCCGTATCCAACGCGCTGCTCAAGTCGAATGTGACGTCAATCGGTTTGTCGTCGCTTGCCAGCGTATCGATGGCAAAGGTGTGCCACTGGCGCGTGGATGCCTGATAGACCTGCAGCTGGGCCTGGCCCAGGCTTTTCTCCTTGAAGACAAGGCGCAGGTCGACCAGGCGGGGCAGGTTGTTCGGGTCCACCACTGGCTGGAAGGTGTAGCCCTGGAAGATGTCGGGATCGATCACATTAAGCCCAATATCGTCGATAGACTCCCGGCTCCCATCACAGGCCATTACCTTTTGCAGGTCAAAATCCTCGCGTATGACCTGCTTGCCGCTCATCGGCGGGAAGGTGACTGGGGGAAGGCCGTTGGCAACCCCGCCCAGGCGCAGACCTATACAGTCCACTTCAGCCTTCTCGCCGCCGGTGTTGCGGGAGACCAGGAAGCGGACCGGCACCATAGCGAAGT
>JACFMY010000593.1 GCA_019455155.1 Caldilineaceae bacterium | reverse complement strand
ACGGCGCGCCTCGGCGACGATCGCGTCAGCAAGGGGATGTTCGCTACCTTGATCCAAGCTGGCCGCAATTTGCAGGACTTCATCAGCGGCAAAGTCGCCAGCGGGAACGGCTTGATCGAAGGCCGGGCGGCCTTCGGTCAAAGTGCCCGTCTTATCAACGATGAGCGTATCGACTTTCCGCAGATTCTCTATTGCTGCAGCATCGCGGAACAGCACGCCCTGGGTGGCGCCGCGGCCCGTTGCCACCATGACAGACATCGGCGTCGCGAGCCCCAGCGCACAAGGGCACGCGATGATCAATACAGCCACTGCGTTAATCAAGCCATAAACCCAACTTGGCTGTGGACCGAAAACGCCCCAGACAAACAGTGTTGCGATAGCGATCACGACTACAGCCATCACAAAGTAACCGGCCACCAGGTCAGCCATCCGCTGCATTGGCGCACGAGAGCGCTGAGCCTGTGTAACCAGCTGGACGATTTGCGACAGCACCGTGGCTGAGCCTACTTTCTCTGCTCGTATCACCAGTGCGCCAGACGTATTCATGGTCGCACCAATAACTTTGTCACCGGGGCCTTTGCTTACGGGTAGAGACTCCCCTGTAAGCATGGACTCATCAAGGGAGCTGGCGCCTTCTTCGACAACCCCATCAACGGGTACCTTTTCGCCGGGGCGCACCCGCAAGCGATCACCTTCGTGAACATGCGTCAGCGGCACATCCTCTTCGGTGCCGTCTGCGTTGATACGGCGCGCCGTTTTGGGCGCCAGACCCAGCAAGGATCTGATCGCGGCAGAGGTTTGCGATCGGGCGCGGAGTTCGAGAACCTGGCCGAACAGGGTTAGCGAGATGATGACCACCGCAGCTTCGAAGTAAACGCCGACGCGCCCCATCGACTGGAAGGTTTCTGGGAAGCTGCCCGGCGCCACCGTTGCAATCGTGCTGTAGATGAATGCCGCTCCCGTACCTAAACCAATGAGCGTCCACATATTAGGGCTGCGATTGATGACCGATTGCCAGCCGCGTACAAAAAATGGCTGCCCTGCCCACAACACCACCGGCAATGACAAGACGAGCTCGATCCATGTCTGCATGCCTATGTTGAACCAGCCAAGTTGGGGACCGAACATGGCCAGCACGGTGACGACGATGGTGAAAGGCAGCGTCCACCAGAATCGTCGAGAAAAATCTCTCAGTTCTGGGTTGTCGTCGTCCAGGGTGGGCATGAGCGGCTCGAGTGCCATCCCACACTTGGGACAGGTTCCTGGATGGTCCTGTTGAATTTCAGGATGCATCGGGCAGGTGTAGATTGTACCAGGCTCTACTTGTCCGGCAGATTCTTCTTTATTTCGTGGTGCAGTGAATTTCTCAGGCTCGCTTTCGAACGTGTGCATACACTTTGCACTGCAAAAATAAAAAGACTTTTCGTCATGTGCAACGTGATAGGGAGACTCTTCTGTTACATTCATCCCGCACACAGGATCAGTAAGCTGCGACCCGAAGTCCTGTTTTTTTACGGCCTGATTATGGGACCGTTCATTGTTCTCCGCCATGACTATAAGACCTCTTCAGGAATAAGCGATACTTCGCGACTTAATGTGCGAGCACGAACCCATCCGCGCGTCGCGACGAATACAATATTTTTCGGGTTACCTATCGTTTAGCGTAGCTTTGGTCGCAAACATAGGGTTACAAAAAGTATGCGGTATCGTGATGACAAAGCGCGTAAGGCTGTCATCCGACTCCGCATGGATTCTACCCTTGTGCGCCTCGACGATAGTCTTGACAATCACCAGGCCCAACCCCGCGCCTTCACCTTTGCTCTGACGTGAAGGATCAACGCGGTAGAAGCGATCAAAGATTCGAGATAATGCTTGTCGCGGAATCTTTGGTCCGGGGTTTTCGACACTGATCGTGGTAGCTCCCACATCTTGATGCAGTCGAACAGTAATGCTTGCGCCGCGCGGCGTGTAACGGATCGCATTGGAAAGGAGATTGCTGAGTGCGCGGCGAAGCATTTCTCGATCAGCCTGTATCGGTGCTGCGCGCCCCTTGAGCTGCAACGAGACACCCCGATCTTCTACCCATGCCTCGAAATACTCGAACAATCCCTGGGTCGCTTCGGTGAGGTCCACGGTCTCCAGATAGAGATCGTCCGGGGCGTTCTCGGTCTGTGCCAGAAACAGCATGTCGTTGATCATCCGATTCAGGCGCCCGAATTCCTCTAGGTTCGAGTAAAGAATTTCCCGGTACTCATCAGCGGAACGGGGCTGACCCACCGCCACTTCCGTCTGAGTGGTCAGGTTGGTGACTGGCGTGCGCAGTTCATGGGCGATGTCGGCGGAGACATTGGCGAGTTGGGCGTATCCCTCCTCGATGCGCCCGAGCATAGCGTTGAACGAGGCGATGGTCTCTTCCAGTTCGATCGGTACTTCCTTCGGGTCCAATCGCATGTACAACTTGGAAGAGGTGATCGCTCGAATCTTTTCGTTGGCCCTGCGAATCGGTTTGTGCCCCCAGCGAACCGCACTCCAGGCCACCAGAATCACGATGCACATGACAACGCAGACCGTCCACCACTGGATGCGTTTAAAACTGCTGATGAATGTGAGATGGACACCGATATCCATCGCAACGGCTATCGTGTACTTTTCACTCAGGGTGTCATCGCCGCCGATCTGTAAAACAGCGCCGCGATAGTGCGTCCCGTTTTCTTCCCATATTGACATTTCCTGCTCACTTGCGAGATCGACAGGACGCTCATTCGCGGCAAAGCGCGCCAGATCGGGACCACCTCTGGGAGCATAGAGTGCTTCTCCAGAAGCATTGGCTACATAGTAGTAGACGCCATGGTGCCCACGGACTGCACGCTGCAAGGCCTGCGCATCGCTATTGTCATGCACCTCACCTAGCGCTCGGATCACCGAACTGGCTATCACCCTCAGCTCTTCTTCATCCATCTCGGCGAAGTGCTGATCCAACGATTTGACACTGATCCAGTTAAATATCAGAAATACCAGCAGCATCGCCAGGCCGACCAACCAGGTTATCCGCAGCGCGAGTGAGGCTGGACGGCGAGCGATAGCAGGTTTATTCGTCATCCGGAACATCCAGCGTATAGCCCATGCCCCTGACGGTATGAATGAGCTTGGGCTCGAAGTCATCATCGATCTTCGCCCGCAGCCGACGAATCGCAACATCGATCACATTGGTGTCGCTGTCGAAGTTCATGTCCCAGACCTGGGACGCGATCAGCGAGC
>JACFMY010000592.1 GCA_019455155.1 Caldilineaceae bacterium | reverse complement strand
AAAGCCGAAAATGGGTCATCAAATTGCCATTCACGGCTGACTATGATACCATTTCCTGCTGTCAATCGAATTGCCGGCGAGGAGAGGTCGCATAGCCTGGTCGAGTGCGCCCGTCTCGAAAACGGGTAGGGTTAATAGCCCTCGAGGGTTCAAATCCCTCCCTCTCCGCCAAGAAAGAGCTCCGGTCCGCATGGGCCGGAGCTCTTTGCTTGTACTCTGCCAACCATCAACTTGACTATCGTAGTCGTGACGTCAGTCGCTCTGGACAGTGACCCCCACCAAAGTCGTAACGACGGCCCCACCCTGAATGGACGATAACCAGCTCGGGCTCATTCCGCCGCGCCCCATACCACCGGCAGGTAGTATTGGCTGACCGCACCGCGGGCATAGACGACCTCTAGCGTATGCTGTTCCGGCGGCGTCGTGTTCGCATCGATCTGGAGTTCGGCCACGTACAGGCCGTCCGCCAGGTCGTTGGGCAGCAGCTGCACCTTAAGCGTGCCAGGCAGGTCACCGCTTTCCGCCTCTACCTGAAGCCATGCGACAGAGTTGGTTGCCTGCCAGCGCAGCCCGCCGTACGGGCCGTCGACGCTCAACGAGACCGTCACCTGGCCGGTGCCAAAGAGCTCGCCCAGATAGACACGCGGCGGATCCAGCTTAACAAGAGGCGCCGGCGTGGCCGTTTCCGTAGGTTCTGGCGATGGTGTTGCAGTCGGCGTTTCCTCTGTTGGCTCCGGCGACGGTGTAGCCGTCGGCGTCCCGTCAGTAGGCTCGGGCGACGGCGTTGCGGTTGGGGTTTCATCGGTGGGCGTGGGGCTCGGCGTTTCCTCTGCCGGCGGCGTGCTGGCCGCTACACAATCCCCCAGTGTCACCTGGTCCACATAGTTCCACATCTGGCTGCCCGTGCCGTTGTTGTACACGTTGAAATAGAGCACGAGCGTTCGCCCGCGATAGGCCGTCAAATCAAAGGCTCGCGGCGTCCACTGGTCATTGCCCGGCCCGTAGCTGCGCGTGACCTTGGCCAGATACGAGTAGTTGCTGTTGAGAAGCAGAACCTCGCGGTAATCGTACCCGTCACCTTGCCCGCCGCTGCGCTCCTGGAAACGCAGCATCAGCGGGGCCGGTGCATTGGACGGAACAGTGATGCGCTGGAATGCAGACGAGTGGGCGCGACGGTTTGCGCTCTCTGGGGGAATACCCATACGCAGGCTGCGCGCGCCGGCATAGATGTAATCCGAAGTATAGCCGGCAGCGAAAGGCGTCGAGCCAAACTGCCAGCTGCTGCTCAGCTCAAAGCCGCCGTTGACCACCAGGTCGATGCAGTCGCCAGGTGGGGAGGTCGGGGTCGGTGTGGGTGTAGGTGACGGCGTGGCCGTGGGCGTAGGAGTTGGTGTGGAATCAGGCGGCGCGCCCAGGTTGTAGCCGGCCAGCTCAGCCATCACCGCCAGGGCCAGGCGACCGATCCGCGCCACGTAGTTGAAGTCCACGCGCGACGGCAGGTCGCCAGTATTGTGATAATACGGATTGCGGTCGTTGGCGATGGCGTCTACAAAGAAGTTCTCGATGATAAGGAACGACGCAATGTCGTTGTCCCAGAAGGGCGAATGATCCGAAAAACGGCTGGCGGTCGAGGTCTTTCGCTCGAAGTTTAGGCCAAGGCTGTAGCGGCCGTTGCGCTCCAGGAAGCTGTCCCCCAGCGCGTTGGACTTAGGCCCCCGCCCTGTATGGATCTCGACAACGCGGTCACCGTTGCCGTCCCAGCCGATCATGTCCAGATCGATGAAGCCCAGGACCTGCTCACCGCGCTGGCGCAGCGTGCGCGCGTACACCTTGCTGCCCCACTGGCCCTGTTCCTCGCCCGTAAAATGGACAAAGCGCACCGTTATGGCCGGGCGATAGGGCTTGAGCAGGCGGGCAATCAGCAGCGTAGCGGCGGTACCCGTGGCATTGTCATCGGCGCCAGGTGCGCTGGTGTATGGCACCTGAGAGATGCTATCCAGGTGACCGCCGACGATGAGCACCTGTTCAGGATGGACAGTACCCCGCACCTCGGCCACCACGTTGCGACCGCTGTAGCTGCCATAGGTCCAGTTGAAATAGGTAACATCGATCCCCAACGCCCGGTAGTACTCGTAGACAAATTGCTCGGCGTTGCGTAGATGGCTGGAAAAAGTATAGCGGCTCTTGATGGTGACGGGGGTTCCCCCGACAACGGCAGTTGTTTGCCCGCTCAACTTGTTCACCAGATCCAGGAGATCCTGTTCGGTCAGGCGGTTGAGCAGCGCTGCGACATTGGGGTCCGGCGCCGCGGGCGCGGCCACAGCTACTTGGGGCGCAGCCTCGTCCGTAGGCAGGACCAGCGGCAGCGCGGTCAACAGCGAAACTGAGACGCCCTGGGCCGGCAGCGTCTCCAGGAGAGCAAGTTCCCCCTCAGGCGTGGTGGCTACAAGGAGGATCCGGCCGTCGTTGTACAGCACCTCTCCCGTCTGGGAAGCCAGCGCCGCGGCGTCGGGCGTCTGCGCGTCGGCCAGATAGTAGACGGCGCCCGCTGTATCACCATCCAACGTTTGGACGGCGTATCCGGCCCCAGCCAACGTCTCCACATCGACTGCCGCGCCGCTGGCCACAAAGTGCACTGCTGCGCCGTCGTCCAAACGGGCATGGAGCACGGCCGTGGGAGGCAGCTCCGCTGGTGGCTCGCCGTCCGCTGTGCTGATGAGAAATAGAACAGGACCAAATGGAACGTCGAGTGGCGTATCTGTCTGCCCCAAACCCGGCCGGGAAGTGAGGGCAACGGCCGCGGTGCTGAGCAGGATAGAGAAGACAAGCAGCAACGGTAGCAGCGAACGCTGCCGCCACAAGTTCTGAATCCGAGCGAAACGTGCCATAAAGAATCTCCTTGCAGGCGTCTATGCAATTGTTGGCGTGGAGTGCGCTGTTTTGGATCGGCAGCTCTGCCACTTAGATCGACGCAGCCGGTGCATTTTGGTGACGCATGATTTGAATTGCGCAATCTGGCCTGTGTCCAGTACCATGGCCCCGGAGACAGGTTGCAGCAGGGAACCAGAAGCTGCTGGCAATCGTCCTGGAGGACGGACAACAGCACGCAATGAGCTCGTCACCCTGGTTTTTTCAGTCGAATCTGGGACGCTATTGGTTTCTGCGCCGCGCGGCAGCCTGGAGCGCACTGTTGCTGATTGCTGTGGCGTTGGCGCTGCTCCCGCTGCGTGACGCACTGCTGCTGGCCGGCGGCAGCATGG
>JACFMY010000591.1 GCA_019455155.1 Caldilineaceae bacterium | reverse complement strand
GCAATGCCTGAGCACGATCCTGCTTCATGGACAACCATCGACACCCGCGCCGCGTTTCGTAACCGGTGGGTGAGCGTAGCGCTGGATACCGTTCAGCTACCCACGGGCGAACGGTACGAATACACCAGGCTGGAGCCAGCCGGCATTGGCGTCGGGATCGTGGGCTTCAACCGCGCCGGCGAGATCCTGTTGGAGCGCGAGTATCGACATGGCGTCGGGCAGGTCATCTGGCAGATCCCAGGCGGACTGGCCGCGGCCGGCGAAGACTTGCAGGCGGCGGGACTGCGGGAGCTGCGCGAGGAGACCGGCTACGCGCCGGCTAAGGTGAATGCCCAGACTGTACAATATCTAGGCGCGGTGTGGGATAACCCGGCGCTGGGTACCGCGATGAGCCATATCTATTTGGCCCGAGAGCTGGTCCAGGTTGGCGTGACCAGCCACGACCATGGCGAGTATGTTGCCCTGGAGTGGGTAACACCCGCCTGGCTCAAAGATGCCGTGCGCCAAGGTCAGATCCAGGATCGCGTGGTGGTCGCGTCGCTGACTTTTCTCATGTTAGAGGGAATCCTATGAGCGTCACGCTGCAGATCGATTCACCCTATCATCCACAAGTCGTAGCGCTGGTAGAGCAGCTGGACAGCTATCTGCAGGCGCTCTATCCAGCCGAGAGCAACCACCTGGTTTCCATCGATGCGCTGGCCCAGCCCAACGTGCTCTTCTGCACGGTGCGCGCCGGCGGTGAGGTAGTGGGCTGCGGCGCGGCCCTGATCCATGCAGCCGGCTATGCCGAGCTCAAGCGCATGTCCGTGGCGGCAAGCCATCGCGGCCAGGGTTTGGGCCGCCGCATTGTCGAGTTCCTGGAAGCCGAGCTGGTCAGGCGGGGCATCACCGTTGCCCGCCTGGAGACAGGAATCAATCAGGCGGAAGCCATCGGCCTGTACGAACGGTGCGGCTACTATCCGATTCCCCCCTTTGGAGAATACCGGGAAGATCCGTTAAGCGTCTTTTATGAAAAGCAGCTCGCGGCTCCAAGCCGCCAGTGAGAGGCAGGGTACTCAGCCATGTCACATGCGCCACAGACCTTTGCTCAAAAGGCCCTGGCCTGCGCCGCCGGGACCGCAGCCGTAGAGACCGGCCAGGTAGTCGATGTTCGCCCCGACGTAGTCCTGAGCCACGACAATACCGCCGCGATTCGCCGTATCTGGCTGCAGTTTGGCCAACAGAGGGTGGCGATACCTGAGCGGATGGCCATTACGCTCGACCACGCGGTGCCCGCGCCCACGACGAAGCACGCCCAGAACCACGCCGAGATCCGCCAGTTCGTAGCTGAACAGGGCATTCTCCACTTTTTCGAGGTGGGTCGCGGGATCTGCCACCAGGTGCTCAGCGAAGAGGCCATTGTGCTGCCCGGCCAGATGATTCTGGGCGCCGATTCGCACACAACACACTTTGGCTGGCTGGGCGCGTTTGGTGCGGGTATCGGTCGTAGCGAGGTGGCCACCCTGTGGGCCACCGGCGAGTTGTGGCTGCGCGTGCCGGAATCCATGCGGGTCGTGCTGGACGATGCGCTGCCTCCCGGCGTCACAGCCAAGGACTTTGCCCTGCGCGTCATCGGCGATTTGGGCGCGGATGGCGGCCTCTACATGTCGGTCGAGTTCAGCGGGCCTGGCATCACGGCCATGAGCCTGGCGTCACGCATGGTGCTGCCCAATATGATGGCTGAGTTCGGCGCCAAGAATGCCTATGTTGCTCCGGATGAGCAGACCGCCACCTATCTGGCGACGCGCAAGGTGGCGCGGGAAAAGGGGCTAAAGATTGCGGATGGCGCGGCGACGGATGCGGCGGCCAGAGACGCGATCGGGGCCGAGCAAGCACAGATTCTCGCCGCCGCGCTCTACCCTGATCCCGGCGCGCACTACGTGGCCACCCATGTGTACCGGGCAGCTGACCTGGAGCCGTTTGTAGCTTGCCCGCATACCGTGGACAACGTGGTACCGCTGTCACAGGTCGCCGGCACCCGGGTCCACCAGGCCTTCTTGGGGACCTGCACCAATGGGCGCCTGGAGGATATTGCGGCGGCGGCCGCGGTCATCCGGGGTCGCCACGTTGCGCCGGGTGTACGCTTCCTGGTCATTCCAGCATCCAGCCAGGTGCTGAGCGCCGCGCTGGAGCAGGGATATATTCAGACATTGGTGGAGGCCGGCGCGGTGATCGGCGTGCCAGGCTGCGGGCCGTGCATGGGGAACCACATGGGGATCCCGGCGCCGGGCGAGGTCACCATTTCCAGCGCCAATCGCAATTTCCGCGGCCGCATGGGCACGCCCGAAGCCGAGATCTACCTGGCCAGTCCGGCCGTGGTGGCGGCATCGGCTGTGGTGGGGGAGATTGCAGACCCGCGTGAAGTGATGGCGTGAGTAAGATAACGGGCGATCGGGTGGCGCAAGCGACCAGGCCCATCGCCCCACCTGCCGCCTGCTGGGAGGCTACAGTATGCAGACAATCCGCGGCCGTGCCTGGGTGTACGGCGACAACATTAACACGGATGTGATCTTTCCGGGCAAATATACCTATACGGTGACGGAACGGACCGAGATCGCGCAGCATGCACTGGAGGACCTAGACCCGAGCTTTGCCGCCAATGTGCGGCCGGGTGACGTGGTGGTGGGCGGCCGCAATTTCGGCTGCGGCTCCAGCCGCGAGCAGGCGGCCACCTGCCTGGTCTACAACGGCGTGGGCGCGGTGATCGCCGCGAGCTTCAGCCGCATCTTCTATCGCAACGCGCTCAATAACGGGCTGCTAGCCATTGCCTGCCCGGCTGCCGTCGAGGCCATCCAGGCGGGTGAGGAGGTGACGGTGGATACGGGCCGCCATGTGATAGCCTGCGCCGCGGGCGAATTCCCCTTCCCGCCCCTCAGCGCCAGCGTCATGGGGATTGTCGAGGCCGGCGGGCTAGTAGAATATGTCAAGCGAAAGCTGGCTACGGCATGAAACTATCAAATTTGGCGTTGCGCGGCGCACGGCGAGTCTACGACCTGGTGATGCCCGTGCTGCAGCCGGTGACGCCGTCGGTACGCATCCTGCTGGTCAAGGATGGCGCCACCCTGCTCGTCCATCACACCTATGCCAGCAAGTGGTACTTTCCGGGTGGCGGTGTCAAGCGGGGCGAGACACTGGCCGCGGCCGCGGCCCGCGAAGCTCGCGAGGAGGCTGGCGCATTGGTGCACAGCCAGCCCCGTATCCTGGGTATCTATTATTACCAGCATT
>JACFMY010000590.1 GCA_019455155.1 Caldilineaceae bacterium | reverse complement strand
TGCCACCCCCTCTCCCACCGGGAGAGGGGGCAGGGGGTGAGGGCCATTTGTTGATTTGTACAGGAACAGGATTAGCCCATGATCCATTTTGAACAGGTGAGTTTTACCTATCCCGGCGCGGCGCAGCCGGCGCTGGCCGATGACACGGCTGTGCACGACACGCCAACGGCGCTGGTGAACAGTGGTGTCACTAGCTACACGCTGGCGGCGCCCAAAGTCTTCTGGCATACAGCGGTACCACTGTGCCCACCGACAGCCGCAGCAGCAGAAACAGAGAGCGCGCCTGAAGCGGCCGCCCCAGACCAGGCAAACGCTCCGTACACGGAATATGTGCGCCGGATCGCTAGCTATGGTAGCCCCATCCGGACATTGTATGCCGAGGGGCGCAACTGTAGCGGCACCGTCATCTGGTCTAACCTGGCGGCGGACACCGGCTTTCTGTATTGGCTCCAGTCCAACGGCCTCTATAAGCTGCCGGTCGAAGCCAATCCGGGCGATCCGGCAGCGCTGGTCAACGCCTTGGTCAAGGGTCCCGGCGAGGTCGTCGACGGCGGTGACAAGGTTTTCTACCTGGCCACAGAGGGCAGCAACAAGCAGCTCGGCTACGTGCTCAAGTCCAACAACCAGCGCGTTACTCTTGTAACCGTCTCCAGTTCGGCGGGCAATCTCTCGTTCGACGGAGAATTCGTCTATTATGTGGAAGGCGGCGTTCTGAAACGGGTGAACCCCGGTGTTTCTGGCCCTGTTAACCTCGCCTCGGGCGTCACCGGCTACTATGCGGAAGGCGCGCGCTTGACGTTCTGCACCATCGATCCCTTCCAGTGCTTCTACTCGAAGAATGTCTTTGTCGCCCAAGGCCGCAAGGTCTCTGTCTATGACAACAACACCAACAGCATGGGCAGCGCGATCTATACCAGCGGTGACAACACGGCCTCGATCTACACCCTGGTCACCGATTTCAGCGGCGGCTTTTTCGGAGGGGGCAATCTCTTCTTTTTCGAGAGCCGCACCATTCCCTGCAGCCCACAGCCCTGCTTCTCCCAGCAGACCTACGTGCTGATCCGCACCGGGCGCAATGGCGGTACGCCGGCTGCGCTGTATACCTATGGCCCAACTCTCTTTAGCGGCCCCCAGAAGCTGAGAACGGACAACACATACCTCTACTGGCAGGAGGAAGATCGGGTTGAGCGGCTGCCCAACAATGCGGCTGCGCTGCCTCAGGTGAACATGTGGGTTACCGGCATGGAGGTTACCCAAGGTATCCAGAACCTGGCCAACGGGGTCACGCTGATCAAGAACCGGCGTACCTTTGTCCGCGTCTACGTGCGTTCCGACGGGACGGCGGTTCCCGGAGTCACCGCCCACCTTTCGTCGCCGACGATGGGGGGCAATGTGCTGGTACCGGTCAATCCGGTAGGCACGCACATCACCGTGCGGCCGAATCCCAACCGCAACGACATCAACCAGAGCTTCCTCTTTGAATTGCCCTGGAATTGGACCCAGCAGAATAATCTGCAGCTAGTTGTGAATCTGAATCCGTACAAGGTGCCGCTGGAGCCGACCTACAACGATAACAGCGGCAACGTCAGCGTCAGCTTCCAGAATTCGCCGACCCTGTCTGCGGAGTTCTTCCGGCTAAACTACACAATTGGCGGCACGACCTATCGCCCCCGCATCTGGGAGGATGTCATGAAGACCTACTCCTGGATCCTGCGCGGCTATCCCATTGGCGGCGCGGTAGGCGACAAGTTCAAGCCGCGCTTGTGGGACGTGGACGGCGGGACGCGGCTGGGCAACTGGGTGAACCAGAGCAGCATCGACTGTGCGCAGGTCTATCCCAAGGCGGCGGATCGCAGCCTGTGCGCCAGCTATTTCACGAACGGCTGGCTCTTCTACTATCGCATCGCCACGATGTTTGGCATACTCAACGTGGGGTTGAAAACCAATGCCTTCTATTACGGCATGATCTCCGACGGTTCCAACAACTTCCCGCGGGGCCAGGCCGTCTACAGCAAGACATCGGTCGGCCCATCTGGCACACCATGTAGCCCCTTCAGCCTCGGCTGCGGCTGGGATACGGACGGCAGCTACGCCGACTGGTATGCCGCGCACGAGATCGGCCATTCGCTGGGGCGAGCCCATCCTAATGCCGGATCCGACAATCCAGCGACCTCCAACGTATCGGAAAACTGTGGTCACAGCCGCAGCGATCCTGGCTATCCTTACGGCAATACGAGCACGGCGCGCGCGCCCATTGGCCCTGCTGACGGCAGCATGGAAGGCTTTGACGGCGGCGATCCCGCATATAGCATTCCCAAGGCCGTCCTGCCTAGCTCCACCTGGAACGATGTCATGAGCTACTGCTCCAACCAGTGGCTTAGCGACTACACCTATACAGGGATGTACAATAACATGAAGGCCAATCCCAGCGCCGCAGACGCGGGCCTGGTGCAGGCCGCGGCAACGGGGGACTTCCTGGCTGTCACCGGTGTCATCAAGCCGGACGGCACAGCTGGCTTCTCGTTCGTGCGCCGGCTGGACAGCGTCGTCAATGTGCCGCCACTGGTGCCCGGCGCCTACAGCATCCGCCTCCTGGATGCGGGCAACAATCCACTGGCTACCTATGCCTTCACGCCCGACGAAGTGAGCCACGCGGACGGTCTCGGCTTCGGCCAGGTCGTGAACTTCGTGGCAGGCACGCGCACGATCCAGATCCTGCGCAACAGCGACAGCCTGGTGATGGGATCGACTGCCGTCAGCGCCAACCCGCCCACGGTGTCGAACGTGGCGCTCCAGGGTGCGCCCAACCCGGTTACCGGCGTAGTCACGCTGGGTTGGACAGCCAGCGATCCGGACGGCGATGCCCTCATCTTCGATGTAGCCTACAGCCGTGACAACGGCGCGACGTTCCAGCCTGTGGCCATCAACATAAGCGGCAACAGCACACAGATCGACACGGCCCAGCTGGGCGGCAGCGGCACTGCGATTCTGCGGGTAACCGCGACGGACGGCGTGAACAGCGCCGCTGCGAACAGTGCGCCCTTTGTCATGGCCAACAAGCCGCCCCAGCCCTTCATCCTTACTCCGGTGGACAACACGCAGGTCCATTGGGGCCAGCTGGTCAACTTCAGCGGTGTGGCCTTGGACGCGCAGGATGGCACGGTGGCTGATAGCGGGCTGGTGTGGAAGAACGCGCAGAATGCCACGTTGGGCACAGGCGCCCTGCTCTCGCTGGACAACCTGCCCGTGGGCACCAACGTGATCTC
>JACFMY010000589.1 GCA_019455155.1 Caldilineaceae bacterium | reverse complement strand
ATAGGGGCCAGCGCCGGCCTTCATGCCTGCGGCCGCGACGATCCCGGCCAGGGCAACGATGGCCCCGACCGACAGGTCAATCCCGCCACTGATGATAACAAATGTCATGCCGACGGCGATGACAGCGTTGATGGAGGCTTGCAATGCAACCTGCAGAAGATTGCGCGATGTCAGGAAATATTGCTCTCCCCGAATGATGGGCGACAGCACCGATAGCACGATCATCATCACTGCAAGAATGGTCACAATGCCATATTGGGCAAAGAACTCTGCCACGCGCAGGTGGCGGAGCTGGTTCTTCTGGGCCAGCTGGTCCACGTTCATACGGCATTCCCCTGCTTGGCGCCGGTAATATAGGCGACGATCTCTTCCGGGGTGGTCTCATCCTTGCGCAAGGTCGCTACGTGCCGGCCCTGGCGCAGCACCAGGATTTTGTCGGCAATGCGGTAGACATCCTCCATGTTGTGACTGATGACGAGGAACGCGATATGTTTGTCGGCGCGCAGCTTCTCGATGGTGAGCAGAACCTGTTCCCGTTCCTCGACGCCCAGCGCGGCTGTCGGCTCATCCAGGATCAGCAGGCTGCGCCCCCACATCACGGCGCGGCCAATGGCCACAGCCTGGCGCTGGCCGCCGCTCATATTGCGGACAGACATGGTGGGCGCAGGGATCTTGATGTGAAGGGATTGGAGCGCGGCGTATGCCTGCTCGCGCATGGCGCGGCGATCGAGCCAGCCGATCCAGCGACCGGGCCGGCCGCCGCGGGTGACTTCGCGACCCATGTAGACATTGTCAGCTACATCGAGTTGTTCGATCAGAGCCAGATGTTGGTAGACAGTCTCGATGCCTGCTGCCCGCGCCTGGGCTGGCTTCTCGAAACGACAGTCCTGTCCCTCAAGGGTGATCCGGCCACTGGTGTAGGGGTGGACACCGGCGATGATTTTGGCCAGTGTCGATTTGCCGGCGCCGTTGTCGCCAACCAGTGCCACGATCTCGTTGTGTTCAATGGTGAATGTGACACCTTTCAGCGCCTCGACCGCGCCAAAAGACTTGGTTACGTTCTCGACTTGGAGGAGCGGCGTCGCGCCGCGTGCGGCATCCATAGGGTACGTTGTCCGTTTCCATGCTCAGTGTCCGTCTTCTCTCCCCGGCCATCCTTTGAGGGGAACAAAGATCATGGCAGCTGCGTGGCACAACGGGGCAGACACGAACTAGAAGGTTTACCGGTCGCCGGTTGGGCGAGCACTCGCGATTTGCTGTGTGAATTGACCAGAAAACGAGCTGGTTTGGGTATGGCAAGCACTTGGCTGGGAAGCGAAACGTTGCCGGCGCTGTCTGCGCTGCGCTGGGGAAAGCCCCGTTGCAGCGGCGACAACGCCATGAGAAAACGTTTACGTAATCGTTTACTAACATACACGCAAACTATCGCTTTGTCAAGCGATTTTCAAAGCTAAGTTAGCTGCTCTCTTGACAGAATGCTGAAATCAAGCTATGGTGGAATTGTGTGAAAACGATTTCGTAAATGTTTACAATGAGCACGATAAAAGATGTCGCCGCGCTGGCGAATGTTTCCATCGCTACAGTCTCCCGGGTATTGAACGGCAACGCCACCGTCAGCCCCGAGCTCGTGCTGCGCGTGCAGGCGGCCGTGGAGAAGCTGAGCTACCAGCCCAACAAACTGGCCCGCAGCCTGCGCCGCAACGAAAGCGCTACCGTCGGCGTGCTGATTCCTGACAGCAGCAACCCCTTTTTTGCCGAGCTTGCAAAGGGGGTCGAAGACGCCTGCTTTTCCGAAGGCTTCAATGTCGTGCTCTGTAACACGAATGAAGATCCGGCCAAGGCGCAGGTGCATCTGGCCAACCTGACCGAACACCGCATTGCCGGCTTCGTGGTGGTGAGCCCCGATAAGCTGGAGCGACGCCTGCAACGATTGCTGGATGAAGCATACCTGATTGTGCTCGCGGACCGGCCATTCCCCAACCTGGAAACCGATTCGGTGGTGGCGGACAACTACGGCGGCGCGCGCCGTGCGGTGCAGCATTTGCTGGATTTGGGGCATCGCCGCATTGGCTTTGTGGCGGGCAGTGCCACGCTGGGCACCGTACAGGAGCGCTGGAGGGGCGTCGAAGAAGCGCTGCGCGCCGCGGGTCTGCGGCCGAGCCCTGAACTGATCTACAACAGCGGCGAGTATGAGCCGGAATCCGGCTATGCGGGCGCCGAGGTTCTATTGCGCCAGGCAGACCCGCCGACCGCGATCTTTGCGTTCAATGACCTCATGGCGCTCGGCATTTTGCATTACACCCATGTCCACGGCATACGCGTGCCGGATGAGCTTTCGGTCGTTGGGTTCGACAACATCTCTATCGCGGCCTTTTTGGTACCTGGCCTGACGACTGTGGCCCAGCCCCGCTACGAGTTAGGACGCAGGGCGGCTCAGATCTTGCTGCGGCGAATTGAGGGCAACCGGGAGCCCCCGTCCAATCTTGTGCTACCTACAGAGCTGGTCGTGCGTGCCTCCACAAGCGCCCCGTTGAACAGGTTTTGACATCATGAAAGTGTGAGGAGGGTCTCTCTATGCCCATATATGGCGTTCACGCCTTTGTCTGGAACGGGGACTGGAACAACGAAATCGCACCGGACACGATCCGGCGCACGGCTGAGGCTGGTTTTTCGCTGCTGGAGATCCCGTTGCTACGTCCGGCTGAGCTAGATGGTGCACGGATTCGCGCCCTCTTGCACGAGCACAACATCCGCGCGACGACGTCGTTGGCCCTGCCGAAGGATGCACACATGCCGTTCTATCCAGAGCGGGCGCTGGCTTTTCTGAAGCAGGCCGTCGAGACAACGGCAGCGATCGGGGCCGACACGCTTGCTGGCTGTCTATACTGCCATCTGGGTACCCTGAGCGGCCAGGGGCCGACCCCAGACGAACTGGAAACCTGCGCCAATGTCTTGGGCGAGGTAGCGCGCTACGCCGAGCTGCGCGGCATTCGCCTGGGGCTTGAGCC
The DNA here is from genome assembly GCA_019455155.1 of Caldilineaceae bacterium. Classification (GTDB taxonomy): domain Bacteria; phylum Chloroflexota; class Anaerolineae; order Caldilineales; family Caldilineaceae; genus JACFMY01. The sequence goes on along the minus strand of JACFMY010000589.1, from coordinate 282 downwards.
GGTCAACCGCTATGAGACCTACGTCCTCAATACCGGTGAAGATACGGTGAAGCTCATCCACGCGATCGGCGCGAGCAACATGTTTGTGCACTTCGATACCTATCACATGAACATCGAAGAACAGGGTTTCGCCAAGCCGTTGCAGGCGGCCGGTCCACTCTGCGGCTACATTCACATCTCGGAGAGCGATCGAGGTATCCCAGGCACAGGGAATGTACATTGGGACCAGGTATTTAGCGGGCTCAAGACCATTGATTTTGCGGGACCGCTCGTGCTGGAGGC
>JACFMY010000588.1:2857-3322 GCA_019455155.1 Caldilineaceae bacterium | reverse complement strand
ACGCGAGCAAGGCTTCGGCGCGGCAGTTGTATGAAGTTTTCGCCCGTTGTTGTTGGTTGAGCACCCATCGCTGGTGTAGTATAGCAGACGCTCCGTGAGCGCAAAGGAAGCGGGGCATCGGTTTTGAGCAGAATCTCATCCTGCGCGCGATCTTGGCGGCTACGTTCGGCCTCCGCCAGCTGGGCGCGAGGGTGACAGCTGTGACGAGGAGTGTATGGAGCTACGCACGGATTCTCCTGACCATCTGAATGCCTTTATTGTGGCCATGCCCAAGGCGGAGGTCCATGTTCATCTGGAAGGCGCGATTCAGCCAACTACTCTGCTGGAACTCGCCCGCCGCCATAATCGCCTGGCCAGCCTGCCGGGCACTGATTTGGATACGCTTAACCGGTGGTTCCACTTCAGCGGCTTCCCCCATTTTGTCACCATTTTTCTCTTGATCTCCGACCTCCTGCGCACGCCCGA
>JACFMY010000588.1:0-2847 GCA_019455155.1 Caldilineaceae bacterium | reverse complement strand
GGATTTCGCCTATGTGGTCCATGAGTGTGGGCGCGATATGGCGGCGCAGAATATTCGTTATCGCGAGCTGACCTTCACGCCATTTACCCATACACACCAGCAGGACAAGGGGCTAACCATCGACGATCTGCTGGAAGGTTTGGACGCGGGCCGTGCAGCAGCCCAGGCGGATTTTGGGGTAGAGATGCGTTGGGTCTTTGACATCAACCGGAATATCGCGTTTCGCAACAGCGCTGGCATGTACGATCCCTATCCTGCCGAACGTACATTGGCTTACGCCCTGCAAGGACGGGACCACGGAGTCGTCGGTTTTGGATTGGGTGGCTATGAGGTCGGCGCGCCGCCTGAGCCATTCCGCCATGCGTTTGTTGCCGCCAAGGAAGCCGGACTGCTCTCGGTGCCCCACGCGGGCGAAACCGAGGGTGCGCCCAGTGTCTGGGGCGCAGTCACCGCGCTGGAGGCTGATCGCATAGGTCATGGCGTGCGTGCCGTCGAAGATCCTGGCCTGCTCACGCTCCTGCGCGACCGGCAGATCCCGCTGGAGCTCAACCCGACGAGCAACATATGCTTGGGCGTGTACCGGCGTTTCGCCGAACATCCCATTCGTCACCTGGACCGTATGGGACTGAAAATCACCGTAAACAGCGACGATCCGCCGCTCTTCAATACCACGTTGTGCCAGGAATATGCGCGATTGGCGGACGAGTTTGGATATGACAGGCGCGGGTTGCTGCGTTTGGCTCGCAATGCCTTCGAGGTCACAGCTGTGGAGAGCGATCTCAAGGCGGCGCTGTTAGGAGAGTTTGACGAGTGGGCAGAGACCCACTACTCGAATGAAGAGGTTCAATGATTGACACGGCAGTATTGCAGGTGCGCGTCGCCAGCGAAATGGAGCTGGTTACGATAACGGAAGCGTTCAATCGCGGCTTCAGTGACTACCGGTACAAAGCGCAGTTCAGCCCGGAACAGATGCGACGCTTTGTCAGACGTGGGGGGATTGACCTGGACGCCAGCGCTGTGTTGGTGGCGCTGGAAGGCGGCCACTGGCGGGGCGCGGGTGTCGCATTCCTGGCGCACGCCGGCCGGGAGGGATGGTGCGGCGGGCTCGCCGTAGCGCCCGAATATCGCGGCCAAGGCGGGGCGCGCCGGCTCATGCAGGCGATTCACGACAAGGCCGCCGCGGCAGCCGTAGACACGATGTGGCTCGAGGTGTTACGGGACAATAGCCGGGCGCAACGTTTCTATTCCTCGTTAGGTTACGCGTATACGCGTACGTTGCAGCTTTGGGAAGCGCCCGCGGCGCAGCCTACGTCAGCGCCGGCAGGCTATTGCCTGGAGCAGGTGGCCGTGGGGGCTGTGCTCGATCCGCTCTTTGCCTGGCAGCGGGAGCGAACCGCCTGGCAACGCCGCCGCCGCGCGGCCGAGCTAGCCTACAGCGACCTATGGGGCTACCGGCTTCAGGCGGAGGATGGGAGCGTGGCAGGGTATGCCCTATGCCTGCCGCTGCCGCCCCAGCAACCAGGCGAGCCGCGGGTCCGCCTCATGGCCATAGGCGTACGGCCCGGCGCCGGCAGCGATGAAGCCAGTGCGCTGATTGCGGCACTGCGCGCACAACTGGATGGCGCGGTGCTCAACCTGCTCAACGAACCGGAGAACAGCCTCTTTGTGCCTGCGCTGCAAGCAGCCGGGTTTGCCGTTCAAGACGAACAGTATGAAATGCGGCTGTCCTTGCCCGGCTTACCCCCGGGAGAGGTCGTCCAGGACGGCTTGTAGCTCCGGCGGCAACGGCGCGGTAAAGGTGCGCTCCTCGCCCGTAGAGGGCAGCCGCAATCGTAGCTGGTGGGCGTGCAAGAAGTGGCGCGGAAGCGGGATGCGTTGGCGACGCAGTCCGTACACAGTGTCCCCGACAACTGGATGTTTGAGCCAGGCAAAGTGAACGCGGATCTGGTGTGTGCGGCCTGTAAGCAGCACAGCGCGGACAAGGGAAAAGGTTGCCACCGCGGCGCTGCCGCCGGTCGATGGTGCAGTGTAGACGGCCAGTACCTGGTATTCAGTGACGGCGTCGCGACCGGCTGTCTTGCCGCCGGGCTCTGATGGGGAGAACACCGCCTGCCGTTTGCGGTCCACCGGGTGGCGGCCGATTGGCGCCGAAATGCGGCCCTGTTCGGGACTCAGGCGACCTTCTACCAGCGCCAGGTATTCCTTGTAGACGGTGCGCGCCTTGAACTGGGCCTGTAGGTCCCGGTGTGCGCGGTCATGCTTGGCCACTACAATTAGGCCGGATGTATCCTTGTCAAGGCGGTGGACGATACCTGGGCGCCGGGTACCGCCTACCCCTTCGATGCCAGGGCAATAGTGGAGGATCGCGTTGACAAGCGTCCCCGCGGCATGGCCTGGCGCCGGATGGACGACCATGCCAGCCGGCTTGTCTACCACCAGGATACTATCGTCTTCATAGATAATCTGGAGGGGTAACGGCTCCGCGGCCAGCGTTTCCACAGACGCAGATGCCGGCACCAGCACGCTGACGACCTGTTGGTCTTCAAGCTTATGGCTGGCTTTTGCCAGCTGGCCGTCGACCGCGACACGACCTTCTCTGATCCAACGTTGGATTTCGCTGCGACTGCGGTGGGGAAGCGCATTGGCCAGCCACCGGTCCAGCCGCTGACCTTTACTGCTCGCGTCGACGGTCAAGGTTGTTGGGGAACTGGCGGGCATAGAAGAGCGGACGGCAGCAGCCTAGTCGGACTGTTCCGTGCCTGGTGCGCCAGTTGCCAGATCATGGCCGCCAGCGGTCTGGCCAGCACGCTCCTGCCGGTGTCTCCGGACATCGTCCACGACAATGTA
>JACFMY010000587.1 GCA_019455155.1 Caldilineaceae bacterium | reverse complement strand
ACGCGCGGCGGGTCGAGCCTCGTCGGGTGCGGCCTCGGAAAAGGGCCTGGGCGCGGCTGCCGTGGCGGCTCTGGACTCCTCGCCGCGTGATTCCACCTGCGCCGCGCGGGCCGCATCCTGGTCCACATATGGCCGGGTCTGGGCGCGCTCACCTGCCGGCCCCTCACCCTCTGTGTAGGTTGTCGTAACGCTGGATAAGCTCTGCGCCCGCCTTAGCTGGGCCGGCGGCACGGAGGTACTCTGGAAAGGCGACGTCTGGCGGGTCTCTGCGCGGGGCGGCTGCGCTCCTTCGGGCCTGCTACTCGCTGCCGAGACAGCCGGCTGCTGGGTGGGCTGTGGTCCGCCCGCGCCATTACGGGCCGATGGCTTTGGGCCGCCTGGAGGAGGGCCCGCGGCTGGCCGCATTGGCGCCCCGATATCCTCCTCTTCACTCTCCAAGAAGACACCCGGACTCGTGTAATCAGCTGCTGCCCATGTGTTATCGACACCGGCTGCGCCGCGGGACGGGCCGCCTTCCGCCGCCATTTGGCCGCGCACTGTCGCTTCGAGCTCCGCAATGCGCCGGTTCTCGATGTTCATGCGTTTGCGCCGGAAGTAGAGCCATTCCCATAACGTGGAGATGCTGAAGCCGATGATGAAACCGGCCAGCAAATACCACCAGAATGCCTGTGTCATGTCGCTCGAACCTCCACTGTGGCATGTTCACTTCGCACATTTATGTGCTGCGAACAGGAGCACAACACTGGGGACCAACAACTCAACGTAATCATACAACGGGGGGATCGAAGTGTCAACGCTGCTCCAGTTCACCTATTTTGGCGCCGTTGCCGGGCTGCCTCGAAGAGGATAATCGAGCCGGCTGTACCTGCATTCAGCGATTCGACGGCGCCGCGCATGGGAATGGCGACCGTCGTTGCGTGGCGCCGCGCCTCCACGCTCGCGCCGGCGGCTTCGCCGCCGACCACCAGTCCAGATGGCTGGCGCCAGTCCACCTGGTCGTACTCCATCTGGCCGTGGGCGTCCGCCAGGTAGAGCGGCAGGTCGGGCGGCAACAGGGAAGCAACTTCAGCCCAGGTCGCCGCAGTGCGCAACGGCAGGCGGAAATGCGCGCCCATGCCGGCACGCACCACCTTATCGTTGAAGGGATCGACCGTGTTGGGGCCAAAGATGACCAGGTCCACACCGGCTGCTTCGCCGCTCCGTAGGAGCGTGCCCGCGTTGCCGGGATCCCGCAGCTGGTCCAGGATCAAGATCAGCGTTGAGCTGTGGGGGAGTGGCTGGCTGGGCAGGGGAATGATCGCTGCCACGCCTTGGGGCGTGACCGTGCCTGTTAGGGTTGCAAAGACTGCCGGGCTGCAGGCCAGGCACGCAAGGCCGGCGGCCTCCAGCAGGTGTAGCAGGGCGGCAGCATTTTCGTTGTGCGCCACGGTTTCAGGCTCGAAAAAGACGATGTGCGGGGTCACACCGCTCTGCCAGGCATCGGACAGGAGCCGGACGCCCTCGACCAGAAGCTGGCCACTGGCATAGCGTTCCTTGCGGCTGGAAAGCTTGCGCGCGGCCTTGACGCGCGGGTTACTGGTACTGGTAATCATTTCGGATCGTTCCAAAGGCAAGGCATGGATCTCGGCGCCAGGGCGTATCAAAGCAAAACGGCAGGAGTATGATACCCCTGCCGTTGCATATCTGTTGGAAATGCGTTTATTCAGCTCAACTGGGCTTTGGCCAAATCGGCCAGCTTGGCAAAGGTAGCGGCATCGGTGGCGGCAATGCTGGCCAACACCTTGCGGTCTACCTGTACGTCAGCCCGTTTCAGCCCATGAATGAACTGGCTGTAGTTGAGGCCATTCTGCCGGGCCGCGGCGTTGATGCGCTGGATCCACAGGCGACGGAAGTCGCGCTTGCGGTTGCGGCGATCGCGATAGGCATAAAAAAGCGATTTCAGCATGGCCTCATTGGCCCGGCGGAAGAGCTTGGAGCGCGTGCCAAACTGTCCCTTGGTGAATTTCAGGACTTTCTTATGCCGCTGATGGGCGTAAACTTTTGGCGTAGAACGTGGCATCTGTTTTCTCCTTCCGTGATGGCGGGTGCGATCTCTATCGAACCACTTAGGTAGCCGGTCACGTGTGGTAGTAGGGCGGGCCTAGCTTTTGGCTGCTTTGCCGGCCGTTTGCTTGACCTGCTTGATGATGTACTTCACTTCACTGGGCACAGCGTGGCGAAAATCGCTGTTCTTGCTGGAGTTCTTCCGCCGGCGCAGGTGGCTGCGACCAGCCAGCATGCGCATAACTTTACCGTTCTTGGTCAAGCGAAAGCGCTTGGCCGTACCCTTATGTGTCTTTAACTTTGGCATGATGGCCTCCTCGCTCGTAACTGGCAATTCCAACAGATATAACAATAGCCAGGGCACGTCCGCCAGATGGACGCGAGGGTTTAGAATAACGCAGCGCAGCAGAAAAGTCAACTTTGAGTGTGTGATTTGGCGCGGGATCTGCTTCACGGGTCAACGCAAAAAACCGGCCGGCGGCAACGAGCGATCGTCGCAAATCCGGCCGGAGCAAACGCTTTGTTGATCCGGGCAGAAAGTGGGCAGGCTAACTTGGCGGTGTGAGCAGCATGACCATACTGTTGCCATCATAGATGGGCATGGACTCGACGGCTACGATATCGGCCACATCATTGGCGACGCGCTCGAGCAGCGTGCGAGCCACTTCAGGATGCTGCATTTCACGGCCCCGAAAGCGAATGCGGACACGGATCTTGGCGCCTTCTTTGGCAAACTTACGGATGCGATTGATGACGACCTGGATGTCGTGTTCGTCGGTCTTGGGGCGCAAACGTACTTCTTTGATCTCGATCTGCTTCTGCGCTTTGCGGGACTCGCGCTCACGTTTCTGCCGTTCGTAGACGTATTTCCCATAGTCCATCAGACGGCACACCGGCGGGTTGGCATTAGGAGCCACCTCGACCAAGTCCAACGCCTTATCGGTTGCAATGGAAAGCGCCTCACGAATGGGGAGAATGCCTAGCTGCTGGCCGTCCACGTCAATCACGCGGACTTCCCTGGCGCGGATTTCCGAATTGATTCGGGTGCTGTCCGCGACGGATCTGGTGAATGAATCTCTCCTGGTGATACGAAAGCTCCTTATGAACTGCATGAATGACAAAGGCAGCGCCGCAGGGAAAAGCCCGCCTGCGCAGGCTACAAGTACAAAGGGACGCTGCCACCAGATTACTCCTGAGGAGTATAGCATTCTCTCCTCCGGCGCGTCAAGTTGTCTGCAGCTATGTGACTGTAGCAAGGATGGTGAGAAGGTAGTAAACTAGCAGCAAGAGCGCGAT
>JACFMY010000586.1 GCA_019455155.1 Caldilineaceae bacterium | reverse complement strand
ACCTAGCAAGTGCCCGGCGCGACTGTAGAAGTTCGCGACAACTACTCGTGCTTCCCTGCCGGCACAGGGATTAGCCCTGTGGTACAACGGCAACAAAAGTATAGCTGCCTTCCTGAGGGAGGATCGTTATGCGTGTCTCGCGGCTAAGACGGATTCTACAACTGCTGCTCGTCCCCTATCTGCCCCTCACCTTGCTGCTGCTTGCCATGCTCTTTCCTTTCTATTGGATGGTGTTGACTTCGCTCAAGACCCTGGGCGAGGTTTTCGATTATGTCACCATGCCGCTCTGGGTGCTGAAGCCAACCCTGAGTAACTACACCTACCTCTTCGAAAAGATCCAGTTTGGACGCTGGTACCTGAACAGTATCTGGATCACCGTCCTGACTACAGTCTTCTCACTGGTCGTCTCGGTGCTTGCCGGCTACGCCATTGCCCGGCTCAAGTTCCGTGGGGCAACGCTGATCGGCGTCCTGGTCTTCATTACCTACCTGGTACCCAAGACGCTCCTCTTCATCCCTGTGGCGCAGGTGCTCAACAACGTCGGCATGCTGGGAAACCTGAATGCCCTCGCCCTGGCTTATCCCAGCTTTCTCATTCCCTTCTGCACCTGGCTGCTTACGGGCTATTTCCGCACGATTCCCATCGACCCTGAAGAGTGTGCCATGGTCGACGGGTGCAGCCGCTTCGGCGCGGCCATGCGCATCACCTTGCCCATGGCGGTGCCCGGCATTCTGACAGCGGCCATCTTTGCCTTTACGCTCTCGTGGAATGAGCTGCTGTACGCGCTGGTCTTCGTCACCGGTGAGAGCAACAAGACCCTGCCGGTCGGCCTCATCAACAGCCTGGCCCAGCGCGATTTCTTCAACTGGGGGCCGCTCATGGCAGGGGCAACCCTTGCCTCCATCCCGGTTGCCATCCTCTATTTCTTCTTTATGGACAGATTCGTGGGCGGCCTGACGGCCGGCGCGGTCAAAGGTTGATAAGAACGGACAGGAATGTCGCCATGGCAGATCGAACCAGCTTAACCCGTGCGCGGATCGTTCGCCTGAACGCCAAGCTCCACCCACCGACACAGTATGAGCTGGCGTACTATGACCGGTACCGGCTAGCGCCCTTCCTTGTGGAAGCGCAGACGCCGGCGGAAATCATCCCCCATGTCTCCCAGGCCGACGCCGTCTTTGTGGTCTCCGTCGCCATGCCCGCCTCAGTGATCCGCGCCCTGGAGCGCTGTGTCATTATCTCGCGTATGGGAACCGGCGTCGACAAGATCGATGTCGCGGCCGCCACGGAGCGTGGCATCCTGGTCGCCAACGTGCCCTATTTCTGCGTCGAGGAACAGGCCGATCACGCTATGGCGCTCCTGCTGGCGCTGGCCCGCAAAATCCCGCAGATGTCCCAGATCATGCGAGAGGGGACGTGGTCAAAGGCCCGCGATCTGATGCGGACCAACCAGCGCCTGCCCGGGCGCGTGCTGGGGTTGGTCGGTTTCGGCAACTCCGCACAGGCCATGGCCCGCCGCGCCAGGGGCTTTGGCATGCGCGTCATCGCTACGCGGCGCAATCTTGACGCGGCCCGCGCCGCCGCGGCGGAAATCGGCGTCGAGCTGGCGGACCTGGACACCGTCTTGGCAGAATCCGACTATGTGTCGCTGCACCTGCCACTGACCGGCGAAACCTATCACCTCTTCGATGCCGTCACGCTCAGCAAAATGAAGCCGGGCGCCTACCTCATCAATACCGCGCGCGGCGCCATTGTCGATGAGGCGGCGCTGGCTGCTGCGCTGCGCGCGGGACGGCTGGCGGGCGCCGGCATCGACACCTTTGAGGGGATCGATCTCTTTTCCGGCGTGGAAGGCCCTCCCAACCATCCATTTTTGCAGCTCGACAACGTGGTCCTGACGCCCCACGTGGCTGCGGGCTCCGTGCAGGCCATGCAGGATGTCGCCAAGGGCGCGGTAGAAAATGTCGTGGCGGCCCTGTCGGGCTACTGGCCTGACCCGGTGAACATCGTGAACCGTGATGTGCAGCCGCACACGCGATTGGCGGCCTATAGCCCCCAACTCTTTACCGGTCTTTAGCACACCCAACCTGCGTTGTTTTCACTTGATTTTTTCGTATCCCGCCATTTCCAAACAAAGGGAACATGAATAATGAGACCTACTGTGGTAATCGGCTATCCAGGTTTCGGCGATATCGAAGTTGAAAAGGAGATTCTGCGGACAATCGACGCCGATGTCATCCATACGGGCGCGACGGATACGCCCGAGGCGCGGGAAGCGGTCCGCAACGCGGACGCGCTCATGGTCACCATCCAACCCGTCTCGAACGAGCTCATTGCCAGCATGCAACGCTGTCGCATCATCTCGCGCGTGGGCACCGGCCTGGACGCCATCGATCTCGAGTCGGCGACCAAACGCGGCGTCTGGGTGACCTATGTCCCTGACTACTCCATCGACGAGGTATCCGCCCATGCCATCATGCTGTTGTTGGCCCAGGCACGTGGCCTGCCCACGCTGCTCAGGAAGACCCAAGCAGGGAGATGGGAGAGCGGCGGCGTCTACGTCCGGCGCATCCAGGGCCAGGTGCTCGGGTTGATCGGCTGCGGTCGCATCGGTCTCGCGACCGCTGCCAAAGCCCAGGGCCTGGGGCTGAAGGTCATTGGCTACGATCCCTACAGGCGGCCGGCGTGCGGCCGGTGGACCTGCCAGCGCTGTTGCGCGAGTCAGACTACATTTCGCTCCATATGCCGTTGACCCGCGACAACCGGCACATCATCGATGCCGCCGCGCTGCGGCAGATGAAGCCCACCGCGTACCTGATCAACACCGCGCGCGGCCCGCTGATCGACGAAGACGCGCTCCTGGATGCGGTGCGCAGCCGCACGATCGCGGGCGCCGCGCTCGACGTCCTAAGCGTCGAGCCGCCCGCGCCGGACAACCCCCTTCTCCATGAAGAACGCATTCTGATTACGCCCCACATTGCCTGGTATTCCGAAGAAGCCAAGGTGGATGTACGCAGCCGCGGCGCGGAGGAGGTTGTGCGCGTCCTGCGCAATGAGCCCCCGCGTGCGCCCGTAAACCGGATCTGACGCCCTCCAGGCAGCGGCGGCGACCCCGGCATGCCGGCGCAGTGGGCAGGAGCGCAAGAGCCGCCTGCATGCTGCCCGGTTGTGCCGGCCCAAATAGATGTAAGCTTGCGAACTGCAGTGGAAAGGCTGCAATGAGTTATGACCCATCCGATGTTTGATCTTTCAGGGCGAGTGGCGTTGGTCTCCGGCGCGGCCAGCGGCATGGGACGAGCCATGTCCATGGCATTGGCGGAGACTGGCGCCAACGTGATGCTCGCCGAT
>JACFMY010000585.1 GCA_019455155.1 Caldilineaceae bacterium | reverse complement strand
ATGTGTGATCCTGCCTTATCTGTCAAGACATCTGGCGCGCCCATCGTCCCGGCAACGACCAGTGCCCTAGACGCCGCTATAGACGGAGAAACCGCCGTCGACGGGCAGCACGACACCGGTTACAAATGCCGCAGCCGGCGAAAGCAGGAAGAGCATGGCGCCGAGCAGGTCATCTGGAACGCCGAAGCGTCCCATGGGGGTGTGGCTCACAATGGCCTGGCCCCTTGGCGTATAGGCGCCGGTCGCTGGATCGACGTGGAGGTAGCGGCTCTGCTCCGTCACAAAAAAGCCCGGAGCCAATGCATTCACACGGATGCGGGGGGAATACTCCTGGGCCAGGTGCACGGCCAGCCATTGGGTGAAGTTGCTGACGGCAGCTTTGGCGGCCGAATAGGCAGGGATGCGCGTGAGTGGCCGCAACGCGTTCATGGACGACATATTGAGGATTGCGCCCTCGCCTGCTGCCGCCATGCTCCGGCTAAAGATCAGGCTGGGTAACAGCGTGCCCATGCTGTTCAGCTCAAAGACCCAACGGATGGCGTCAGCTGGTAGATCAAAGAGCGAGCGATCGGGGCTTGTCGTCGCCTCAGCCTTGTTGCCGCCGGCGCCATTAATGAGGATGTCCACCCGGCCGTAGGCATCGAGCACGCTGGCCGCGGCCTGCTCTACACTGGCTGTATCCAGCACATTGCAGCTTAGGGCGCGCGCCGCACCGCCAGCGCTTTCAATACGGCTCGCCACGGCCTGGGCCGCCGCGACGGCAATGTCCAGCACCACGACCGTTGCGCCATGTTCCGCCAGGACTTCGGCCATCCGGCTGCATAGCACGCCGCCACCACCAGTCACGACTGCGACCCTGCCTGAGAAATCGAACCACTCTGTCACACGTTGCGGCACCATCCATCATCCTCCCGAGACGCTTGTTTGTTGTGGAATTGTTGTACTCCTCGACCTTGCGGCTGTGGACGTCCCGTCCCTGTTGGGCTTCCATCGCGTGCGCGCTCTGCACGGCTGCTTGGCTTTCGCCCCGGTCGTGAGTAGAATGAGGGCTACACAAAAGCTGCCGCCGTACAATGGCGTCCACGCGGCGACTCCCCAGGCAACAAACCTCACATCCGCATGACAAACAGGAGTAAAGGTAATGAGCGAACAGACGAAATTTGTCCTGCCCGAGCGCGAGATCCCCGAGCAGTGGTACAACATTGTGGCGGACATGCCCAACAAACCCTTGCCGCCCCTCCATCCGGGCACACAGCAGCCCATTGGGCCGGAAGCGTTGACGCCCCTGTTTCCCATGGAACTCATCAAACAGGAGGTCAGCCAGGATCCATGGGTGGGTATTCCCGAGGAGGTACGCGATATCTACAAGCTTTGGCGGCCGACGCCCCTCTTCCGGGCCCGACAACTGGAAAAGGCGCTGGACACGCCGGCCAAGATTTACTACAAGTATGAAGGTGTCAGCCCGGCGGGCTCTCATAAGCCCAATACGGCCGTGGCGCAGGCGTATTACAACAAGATGGAAGGCGTCAAACGCATAACCACCGAAACGGGTGCCGGCCAATGGGGTAGCGCGCTGGCCTTCGCCTGCAACCTGTTCGGCATCGATTGCGAAGTCTATATGGTGCGGATCTCGTATGAGCAGAAGCCCTATCGCAAAGTGATGATGAACACCTGGGGTGCGCAGGTCTTCTCCTCACCTACGAACCGCACCGAGGCCGGTCGCAAGATCCTGGCGTCGGACCCTGACTCGCCGGGCAGCCTTGGCATTGCCATTTCTGAAGCCGTGGAGGTCGCGGCTACCAATGACGACGCCAAGTACTCACTAGGTAGCGTTCTTAACCACGTGCTCATGCACCAGACAGTAATTGGCCTGGAAGCCCTGAAACAGATGGAGATGGCCGGCGACTTTCCCGACATCATCGTCGCGCCGTTTGGCGGCGGGTCCAACTTTGCAGGTATCTCCTTCCCGTTCTTGCGCTACAAGCTGACGGAAGGCAAGCAGATCAGGGCGATTGCCGTCGAGCCTACCTCTTGCCCCAAGCTCACGCGGGGCGTCTTCCGCTATGACTTTGGCGATACCGTGGGCATGACGCCGCTGCTGCCTATGTACACGCTCGGCCATACTTTTGTGCCGGCCAAGATCCACGCAGGTGGCTTACGCTACCACGGCGCAGGCGTCATCGTGAGCCAGTTACTCAAGGACGGTATCATCGAGGCGCAGGCTATAGATCAGCTCGAAACCTTCGAAGCAGGGGTGACATTTGCCCGCGCTGAAGGCGTAATCCCCGCACCCGAGGCCAACCACGGCATTGCCGTCGCCATCCGCGAGGCGCTGCAGGCCAAGGAAGAGGGGAAGTCCAAGACGATACTCTTCAACCTGTGCGGTCACGGCAACTTCGATATGTCTGCCTACGAAGCATACTTTGCGGGCAAACTTCAGCGTCACGAGCTCACACAAGAGGAGATCGATGCCGCTGTCGCCCTCATCGATACACCGGCTATCCCGGCCTAAGAACAGCCAGGAGAAGAGGGGCTGAACCATTAAGACTTGAGGAGACAATGGCTGCACAAAGAGAAAACACTTCGTGTCTCCAATGTGTCTTCGAGTCTTAATGGTTCGTTGGGCTGTTGTTTCTAAGCCTCTTCCTCGAAGCCAATCTCGAACATGCTTTCCAGGTCATGGCGCGAATAGACTTTGAATGCGATGAGCGTTTCCGAGTCTAGAATGCCATCTACCTGGAGCATCTTACTGGTCACCAGGTCAGCCAGGGCCTGGTTGTTGCGCACACGCAGAATGGCCACTAAGTCATATTGGCCAGCCACCGAAAAGACCTCTGAGATACCCTCGATGCCGGCCAGTTGCTCGGCCACAGCATTGATCAGGTTCCGTTCGATTCTGAGCAGGACGACTGCAGATACCATAGTGCCTCCATCAGGTGTCGATCCCGTGATCGGACGAACACCAATGCTCGCTATGAGTGCATACACTTTCTCATAGGCTTGCCTGGCGCTCATCGAATCATGGTACTGTTTGGACCTATGTAACGACCGGTTTCCCCGTCGCGTATTTTTCGTAGATGCCCTCTTCGACGACTTGGCGCATGCGCTGCACCGCGGTATGAATGTCGCTGAAGGAGGTATAGAGAGGAGCAATACCGATTCGAATGTTATCAGGTGTGCGAAAATCGGGCAATACATCCATGTCGTGAATCAAGGCCAGGTCGATGAACAGCCCCTGGGCGTGGCCCAGCGCGACATGCGATCCCCGCCGTGCGGGATCACGGGGGGAGTTTAGCGTATAGCCGGCGCCCCGTAGCAGCTCCTCCCACAGGCCAATGAGATAGGATGTCTGCTCGATCGACT
>JACFMY010000584.1 GCA_019455155.1 Caldilineaceae bacterium | reverse complement strand
GATGAGCGTAGCCAGCGCGTCAATAGTTTTGCCGGTGGCCAGAAAGTCGTCAATGAGGAGCACACGATCGTTGGGTACCAGGTATTCAGGCGAAACGATCAGCTCCACGATGCCGCCCTTGGTATGGCTCGGCGCCTCCGCCCGGTAGTAGCCGCTGGGCATGGTGATGGGCCGTGACTTGCGGGCGTAGATGACCGGTACCCCTAGCGCGATGCCCGTGGTCAACGCGGGGGCGATGCCGCTCACTTCTGCGGTGATGATCTTGGTAATGCCGGTGACGCCAGCGTCGTGGAAGCGGCGGGCAAACGCACGCCCCATCTCCATGGTCAATCCGGGGTCTAGCTGGTGATTGACAAACCCGTCTACCTTTAGGATGCCCCGGCCCAAATTCTTGCCTTCTAGACGGATCCGTTCGATTAGTGCCTGCACGTTGCTCTTCCTCTCACGCGAATACCAAGCCTGTCTTGTTCCTCTGGTCTTACTCTATCTCTTGGTGCACGACTGCTTCCAATAGTCTCGCCGCGGCTGGCGGCCCGCCCAGGGCGACGAACTCAGCCTGCAGCGCCTGCGCCCGCGCACGATAGGACGAAAGATCGGGAAGAATAGCCGCGAGACTGGCCACAAGCCGGGATGGCGTGACCTCTCTGGGCGGCAGGTGGATGCCCGCGCCGCTCCGCACGACGCCGTGAGCCTGGTGGATCTGATCCGCGGCATGGGGCACGACGATCTGTGGAATGCCGGCGCGAACGAGGGCATGGGTCGTGCCTGCGCCCCCATGATGAATGGCCGCGGCCAGGTGAGGCACAACCGCGCCGAAGTCTATATGGTCACGCACAGCGCATGCGTCTGGCAGCCTGTTCAGCCATGGCTCAGGCTGCTCCTCCCCAGTGGGTCTGCCCAAGACGACGAGCGGAAGACAGCCCAGGTCATGGGCGGCAGTGGCTGCGGCAAGAAAGAAGTTTGGATCACGGTTGAAGGTGGTGCCCAGCGTGATCAACACCCATGGGCGCAGGTCAGGATCCGGCAGCGAGGGGTCGGCGCCAGCCTCTGGGAAGGGCAGGCCGCCCACATGGCGCGTCTGTGGCTGCAGCGAGAGGTTGCCATACCAGCTCTGGCTCCAGTAAGTCAAGTGGAGATGGGGAGATCGCAGTGCCGGTGGTCCGTCAGCAGTGAAGTAGCTGCCGCCGGCCTGGCAGGCCGCCAACAGCTCTGCAAGCCGTGCATGCGCCAGCGATACGAGCGCGCCGCCGGCACCGTTGGCGAAGGTTATGGCTGGCCAGCCGGCCACCGCGAAGGGTTTACCCAGCAGCTCAGCCACAATGCCGGCAGCCGCCACAAACATCTCGGCGACAACTAGGTCGGGCTGAAAGCCTCGGGCAAGTTCAAGCAGCTCCGTGACCGCCGGCCCAACTCGAGCAGGATCGAGCCACTGATCAAGGGCGCGCAGGGCCCGAATTTGCCGCCAGGTTGCCTCGTCCTGTTCCGGCGCACGCTGCAGGGGTGGCGGCGGCGGCCAGCGCCAGCCAGTTTCCCGTAACGGTTGGAAGGGCACACACGCCGATTCGACCAGCGAACGCACGCCGGCGCCGCTGGCCCAAAGGACTTCGTGTCCGCGCTGCCCAAGCACTGCTGCTGTGGGCAGATAGCCACCCCAGTCCAGGTGGCCAGCTAGCTGCGCGGACACGAAGAGCATACGCATGGCACTAGTTCTCGCAACCGGGTGTAATGCGGTACAACCCGCCGTCGCCCATGCCGATCCAGAGGGCGCCGTCGGGCGCGGTGGCAACGGCCAGAATCGGCCAGCCCAATAGAATCCGTTCCGTAATGACCGCGGCGCTGGCGGTTCGGCCCAGACGGTATAGGCCCGGATCGACACCATAGGCCGCATAGAAGATGGTGCCGTAGGCCGCGCTAATCCCCGTCGGCGCCGCCGAATTGCGCAGGTCTACGACGGGCTTGGTGTACCACTCTTTCGCTTCGCCACCGAGCGCCAGAGGAAAGCCATAGTGGGGTGTAGACTCCTCAGAGGGGCCAATGGCAGCTGGATAGAGCACGTTGACCTCATCGCCCGCGCTGATCTCGTCTGGAACATTGGTGGCGCCGTTGTCGGTGAACCAAATCCGGCCGGTCGCGTCGCGGGCAATGCCATAGGGATTGCGCACGCCCCGCGCCGCCGTTGAGAAGGCATTGATGCTGCGCGTGCTCAACAGCGCATCGAGTGGGGCGCGTACAATGCGGGCGGCATAGGGATTGCCGTTGGAGACAATGTCCTGTGCGCCTTGTTCGCTGACACCGACAATGGGGCCTTCGACATAACCGTCGCGCATTCCTCCTGCGGAGACATAGACCCAGCCGTCACTGACCACGATGCCATTATTGGCGTGGAAGAGCTGGCTGTTGACGGCAAAGCCGTCAGCAAGCTTCTCATAGCCGCCGCCGTCGGGGATACGCCCTACCTCGCCAGCGCGGCTGATATAGAGCGCACCGTTGTAGTAATCGAGGCCGGTAATCCGGCTCGATTCCGTAAAAATCTCGTTGAACCCACTGTCATTGGCCCAATCATAGATGGCGATCGAGCGGCTCGGGTGATAGGCATCGTAGAGGATAAGCGGGTCGACCTCGCCGGTGAGTGCGCTATCCAATGCCAGGAACATGCGGCCATCAGGTGCGAACGAAATGGCAGTGATGCCGCGACTATTCTTGGCAAGCCGCCGTTCCATGCAGAAGCCGCCCTGTGGAATCAGGTATGGATCGGCGTCGCTGGGCGCGGGCAGCCCCAAGGCCGCCGCCTGGATCCCAACCTGTCCGGCATTGGCGGCCGCCGCAGGGGCCGCGGCCGGAGCAGGGGCGACAGCTTCTGCCGCGCCAGATCCGGCCGCAGTGCTCGCTTCTCGCTGCCCGCGCTGTGCGCTTGCAGCTGCCGCAGAGCGGTTTGCTACCACGTTCTGGGCGCCGGGCAGACCGTAGCGGGCCAACAACTGGTTGAGATCATTGGGATTTGGCGCCGCGCCACAGCTCACAGGCAGGATGAGGTCGCTGCTGACGAGAACGCCCGCGTCATCGGGCAGCACTTCACAGGAGTCCGGCACCGTCGTCAGTTCGGTCTGTTCGCTAATTGACAGCCAGATACCCTCGTCCGCGTCCTCCACCTCTTCCAAGGCGCCGGCGCCGCGATGTTCGGCCGCACCCTGTTCGATCCAGGCGCGGACCAGCTCTTTCTCAGATTCGGGCAAGGGGCCCGTCAGGGGCATCCGGTTGGATCCGATCATCTCCCACAGCTTCGACGTTTCAGGATCGCCGGGGACCACAACAGGGCCGTTGATACTGCCTTCCATGAGTGGGCCATAGGCTGTGGTCTGTAAGCCC
>JACFMY010000583.1 GCA_019455155.1 Caldilineaceae bacterium | reverse complement strand
GCAGCTCGTTACCATCGCTCTCGATTTCATACGTGGTGGTCCTTGCCACCCGGTCCACGATGAATAGCTGTTCATCGTCCCGTTGGGCGTAGGCGGTAACCGTCCGCGTCGCCAGGAACCGGCGTTCCTGTTCGGTCATGCCGGTCTGGCTGGGTTTGTCGGCCAGCTTGCGCCACCGCCGCGGGCAGGCGACCTGGGTTTGCCGGCGTGGCTGGCCGTAGGCGTCGTAGTCTTCGCTGTCGGTGAAGGTGAACTGCGTCATCGACTCGTCGCCACGCTCCCACTGGGTGGTGCGCTGGGCAAGGAGGTGAGGATAGAAGATAGGCAGCCTTTCCTGTTCGTCCACTCCTGGCGCTGCCTCCTCGCGCAGACCAAAGAGAGACTCTGTAACCGTATACGGCCGCTCTTGGAGCGCCGTGCTATCCAGGGCGTATAGCTCGGTGCGCAGGATGCTGCCGCGCAGCGCCCGCAAAGCATCCCGCTTGACGCGGCGCGGAAGAGCCTTGAGCAGATCAGTCATCGACTGAGGCCGGGTCAGCGCTGGCGGATCGCCCGGCCAAAAATCGCTGCTGTAATCCAGCTCTTCCCATTCGCCAAACTCATCGCCTACCGGGCCTTGATGAAACCAGGTTTTTGTGTACGTTGGCGGTGAGAAGTGAATCTTCTCCACGCTGGTAAAGTCAATCTCGCCATGCAAACCCGCGGCATTGTATTGCTCGAAGGTTTCCGTGTCGAACTGTTCGACCATGCCAAAGCCGCGAAACTCCCGCTCGCCGCCATCCCAATAGCCGTGGTGATAACGGTATTCGGTGGTGAGCTTGCCCTTGGAAAGCTCGTCGATAACTTCCACATACGTCACCACCTGTACCGGAAACGGCAAAGATGTCCGCCAACGGGTCTTCGGGTCCTGTTGGTCCTCCCGGTAGAAGCGAGTCGATGGCGCATAGGTGACGCGGGTCATCGCGCCCATGTGGTTGTCCATCTCCTGCAACAGGTAAGGCTTACTTCCGCCCGTGAAATCGAGAAAGAACATGCTCGACCGTGACAGCCCGTTAGCGTCCGCGCTCCACAATATGCCACTGATACCGGCGCCCAGCAGATCGATCAGACGCACTGCGTCCATGTCTGAAACGGATGGTGTGCCTTGAATGATAAGCGGATCGCTCCAACTATTGCCGGCCTGGTTGATCCAAAGCCTTACCTGCGTATCCTCGACATAGACTAAGTCGGCTAAACCATCGCCGTCCACATCGCCGACCAGGACACGCCCGGGGTCATAGCCGTAGGGCAAGCGCGGGCTCTTGCGCATGGAGATACGCTGCGCCCAGTTGCCGTGACCCCGATTGGGCCAATACTCGACGTTGCCGTCGTGCACCAGCACGATATCCTGCAGACCATCGCCCGTCATGTCGGCCCACTTGACGTGCGGGTCCGAGAAATTGATATTGGGGAATGACTCAAGCGCCTGGCGCTCGACCCGGCGTGTGTGGTTCCAACCCTCCTTCGGGTCGTTAAAGAAACACTCAAACCGGCCGCCCGAGCGAACAGCGTCGGTGACGCCATCGCCATCCAGATCAACCAGCCGCACCTCCGGGTCTTCCAGACTGAAGCTCGGCGTTTGACGGTAGCGACGAAACGAATGGCGATCCCACTGGCCGTTGAAGCGGAGAGGAAAGTAGCCTGCCAACCCATCAATCGTGGTCAGGAGGTCGATCCTGCCATCGCCATCGGCGTCGATCAGCTGTACCCCTGGGTCGGCCAGGGCAAGACCGGCCGGGGCGTCGCGCATCGGTCGCGGCCGATCAAATTGACCGCCGCCCAGATTGCGCCAGTAGCGCACTAGGCCATTCATCTCTAGCACATCAGGCAGCCCGTTGCCCAACAGGTCGGCCAACTCATAGTCGGGTCGAGCCAGCGAGCCAGGGGGCATGTCGGGCCCAGTAACGGGAAAAAAGTCACGCCGCGCCGGCTCAAAGCGGGTGTAACCAAATTCCAGCGGTGGGAGTTCTTCTGTATGCTCGCCATCGTGGCCGACGACCCTGACCTGGCTGAGCAAGGAGACGCCATTGAGGGGTCGTTGCGCGATGGGCAGATCGCGCTGGTCGAGGTATATGAAATGATACGTTCGGGCAAGGGTGTCTGTGTTGTGATGTGTGAAGAGATCGATTTGGGTACAGCGCCGCACAGTACGCAACTCGAAGCCAGGTCGGTATTCCGAAAATGGATCGGGCCGGTCATCGTAAATAAAGTGGATAGTGACAAGAAACTGGGGGGTTATTGGATCGCCGTAGTCAATATAGCGGATCTGCGAGAGGTAGAGTTGATCCCACTGGTGCGGACCTTCAATCCAGACAGGATCTCGTTCATACAGATACTCAATCCGGTTGCCAAACGGATCGACAGTGCGGGTCAGTTTCCATGCAAATATCTTTGTGCGGTCAGCGGGATCGGCGATGACGGCAGGGTCTTGCCAGTTTGGAACAGCTTGCTCAGGGCCTGGTGTCCCATAGATGCTGATCAGACCGTCTTTGCTCTGCACGCGCCAGTAATCATTTTTGGCGTCGTGCTGGTGTTGGATACGTGCGAACAGACCTTCAGTGCGCGGGCGATAACGCGTTACGCCAGCCGCGCCACCTGGCACCGGCGCCAAGTCTTCGGCGCCGGACAGAATGAAGGTGTCAAGCGCATCATCATAACGAGGAACACCTTTTGCAGTCTTGCGGCTGACGCCGGGGATGCTCAGGCTCCAGCCGAGGCCAAAGGGCCCATTCCCGTTCCCGGTGCTGTAGACGAGGTTCAGTTGGGGCTGGAAGCCACTGCGCCCCAGGGGTAGAGCAAGTGGCACGGTGAAATTGCCGGTGCCGGTGTGCAGGTCGGGCGAAAAGGTTTCGCCGATACCTCGCAGCGCGCCTCCGCCACTTGGCAGAGAGATGATTTGGGCAGATGTACCTGATTTGTTGCTCAAATATCCCACCTGTGGGCTTCTACGCGCCCGAACTTGCAACAGGATCGCCTGGAGCAACGCGTTCAACGACACGACATACCCGGACAAATACCAATTCAGCAAAACTAGAAAAGGGCTTCAGCGGCGATGAGATATTGAGCTTATTGGGAGATAGACTTCAATATGATGGAGCATCAATAGGTTGATATATGAGCGAGTATAGGTAACCTTATGCATATTGTCAATACACATTTTGATCGGGCAGGGCAATCCTCAACTACCGACTGACGCCTGGTAAGGCACTTTCGTCCCCAGTCCCCTATTCCCACCCATAAAACCGAACACCCGTGCGAATCCATGCTTGACATCGCACAAACGTTCTTGTATACTTGGGATAACTTGGGAAACAAACGTTCTGAGTTGGGATAACTTGGAA
>JACFMY010000582.1:3118-3389 GCA_019455155.1 Caldilineaceae bacterium | reverse complement strand
AGCGGCGGCGCGAGAGTCGCGTGCTCGTTCGTATACATTTCCAGATTCGCCTTCGGCATGATTGCGTGTCCTTCGGTGATGCGCATGGCTACACGGTCGTGCGCAGCCGGGGATTGAAAGCGAGCTCCAGCGAGCGTGTCATGGTAATGACCGAGAGCTGGAAAACAGCAATGGCCACAATCGGCGACATAATGCGCCACATGGCGTCCTGGAAGAAGATCGCGCCCTGCGTCCACGCCAGGCTGATCATAACGCCCCAGTTACTGCTGGA
>JACFMY010000582.1:0-3108 GCA_019455155.1 Caldilineaceae bacterium | reverse complement strand
AAGCCAAGCAGCACCAGGCCAACCTGGGTATAGACTGCGGCGGTCAGCGCCAGTGTGAAGCTGATGACAATATAGGTCATCATGTTGGGCACGAGTTCCCGAAAGATAATGTGCTGGGTGCCCAAGTCTAGCGCGCGTGCCGCTTCCACAAAGTCACGTTCTTTGAGCGAGAGGGCCTGGGAGCGCACAGCGCGCAGCAGCGCCGGCCAGCTCAAGAAACCAAGGAATATCCCCAGAAAAGTCAGATTGTCCAGCGTGATAAAGGCCGCCAGCACGGCAAGCAGCGGGAACTGGGGGATCGTCAGAATGATATCGGTGATCCCCATGACCGTGGCGTCGATCCCGCCCCCTGCAAAGGCGCTGAGCGTCCCAAAGGTCACCGCTATGAATGTTGAGAGAAATGCGGCAACGGTTGCGACATAGATCACGTCCTTGCCGCCATGCACAATCTGGGAGAAGATGTCGCGCCCCTGATGATCCGTGCCCAACCAATGTGCGGCCGAAGGAGGCTGGTAGATCTGGTCAAGCTTGGTCTTCGTATCCAACTTGACAAAGAAGGGGCCGATCAGGCAGATGGCCAGAATCAGGCAGGTAGACAGGAAGCCAATAAACCCTGCCTTGTTGTAGGTCATCAGTTTGAGAGTGGTTCCTACGTAGTGAAGAAACCCCCTAAGCATGCTCATTCGTCACTCCTGCGAACTATGGTGGTGTCCTAGACAATCTTGATGCGTGGGTCGAGCAACCCGTACAGGATGTCGGCAAGGAAGTTGGCGAAGACCACGGAAGCGGTGATCACCAGGAATACACCCTGCATAACAGGGTAATCGCGCTGGGCGATGGCGATGCTCAAGACATAGCCGATGCCCTGGTACTGGAAGATGTTCTCAATCAAGAACGAGCCGCCGACCACAAAGCCGATGGCAATGGTCAGCTGCGTAAAAAGGGGCAGTGCTGCGTTGCGCCCCACGTAGGCGGTGGTAATGCGCCAGTCCGTCAGGCCACGCGCCCTGGCCACGGTGACGAAATCTTCGCCAAGTGTGCCGATGGTGCTCCCTTTCATGCTCAACATCCAGGTGCCGATCGTGGTCAGCACATAGGTTGCAATGGGCAGTGAGGCGTGGAAGAGAACATCCTGGAGAAAGGCAAGTGAGAATGACGGCTGGACGCCGGGCGACATGGTGCCGCGCATTTGGCCGATGGGCAAGACCTTCCATTGAATCCCAAGCCATACCACCAGCAAGATGCCCACCAAATAGTTGGGAATGGAGCTGAAGACCGAGGCGAAGACCGTCAGGGCATGGTCGAGCAGCCCTTCGCGGCGGTAGGCCATCATCAGACCAAGCAGGACGCCGAAGGTAAAGCTCAGCATCAGGCCAAGGCCGACACTGAAAAGCGTCCAGGGCAGAAAGCGGGCGATAATGCTCGTGACCGATGTGCCGGGCGAGGTGAGGGAGACGCCGATGTCGCCCCGCATCAGGTTACCCAGATAGTCAACATATTGCTTCCAAAATGGGGCATCCAGGTCAATGGCAAAAAGGGCCGCGGCCTGGCTACGCGCGTTTTCATATTCCATGCCCTGGGTTTCCACCAGGCGGGCGATATATTGATCGATAGGGTTGCCGGGCAGCAGGCGGATCAGAAAAAAGATGGCGGTACTGACCACCCAGATGGTGAAGATTGCCTTGGCGAGCCTACGGACATAGAAATTCTGCGTCACACGACGCAGCGCGTCGCGCGAGACGTCAGATTGAGCAGTTCCAATCGCTTCTGGAGTGCTGGCAGTTGTTGACATGGCAGTACGGTGACTTTCGTTGGCTAGTACTAAATATACACCAACGCGCAGATCTGTGGGGACCCGTATGTCGACCTGGGTTGGCAGCAGAAAGAATCGATTACGTGATCCGCGTCATCAGGGATCAAAACCGGCGGGAGACTAGTAGCCGGTAGGAAGAGTTGGACTTGATAGCTGTAAGTACCCTTTGTTCGATATCCTAACATAGATGCTGGTACCGTGTCAATTGCCGTTTTTTTGCGGCCTTACATTATTACCCACACAGGAAAGGCGGCGCGGGCGCGGGGGCAGTTAGGCCCTCTTTGGCAGGATGTTGCCTCATGGCGGAGGGCCATGGGGCCGTGAGAGTACATATCGCTGTCGCTGCGAAGGATTTGACAATTGGCGGGCAAAAATGCACAATAGGATACTGCTGTTGCGCGGCGCGTCTGGCCAATTACAGATAGGATGTGCGCAGCAAAATGGGTATGTTATCCCATACGGTAACCAGTAGGACCCGTTAACAAGGGCAACACGTTAACAAGAGCAAATTGAGGGAGCTTGTAGCCGTCGCTGCTGGGCATGGCCCAGTAGAGGAACTTCCCGACTCTCGACCGGCCCGCTGCAAGTGGGTTGGTAGGGTTGCCTCACGAAACCGCAAGTGAGGGCGCCAGGCTGGTAACGGCCTGGTGACTACAACCGCAACAGAGAGCAATCCCGCCGGGCAATCCGGTAAGGGCTGAAAGGGTGGGGTAAGAGTCCACCAGCGGTTTCAGCAATGGAGCCGGCTGGGCGAGCGTGCAACTGGGAGCAAGGCGAGTGGGTTCGGCTGTTTCGGCGGCTGAATCTCGTCGCAGCGGCAAGGGTGAGGCCGGATAACACCTGGCAGGCCACAAGCCGCCAGACCGTGACACCAGGATGGCCTCCGGTGTCTGGGCTGAGATAGATGACGGCGCGTGCCGGCAACGGTACGAACAGAATCGGGAGTACAAAGCGACCTCAGATTTGCGTGGGCCAGAGGGCTCGAGTATACTTTCACTCACGCAGCGGCAGCAATGCCGACGTGGCGGAATTGGCAGACGCGATAGACTTAGGATCTATTACCGCAAGGTGTGGAGGTTCGAGTCCTCTCGTCGGCACCACGAAGTGGCCAGATAGGGGCCCGTGGCCTAGTGGGAAGGCGTCTCCTTTGCAAGGAGAAGATCGTCGGTTCGAATCCGACCGGGTCCACTTCCCACGCACCGGGAACAGACCGCCACGGTGTCACTGCGGCAATACAAGATTGCGGGCGTAGTTCAGCGGTAGAACGTCTCCTTGCCAAGGAGAAGGTCGTGAGT
>JACFMY010000581.1:2005-3396 GCA_019455155.1 Caldilineaceae bacterium | reverse complement strand
AGAAATTGTCAACACTTCAGGCGGCACACCGGAGAAGCCAGGGCTCGAACTGGGTTTCGCCGCTACCTTTGGGTGGAATGAGGTCAAGGTGATTGCCGCGTCCATGCTCGATCTCGCCATGGACAAGCCCAACCCCCACCCGGCTCATCGCGAGGAATTTGTGCTGTACCATACCGAGCCGGTGGAAGCGTCCGGCTTCTGCATACATTACAAGCTGCCCCATTACGTCACCTTTAGCAGCAGCATGGATAACTTGCGCCAGGCGCGAGAAAACGCGGCGCGGCGTATGCATGAAGGGACCTTTGTCCAGACTTTCTATACCAAAGAAAAGCGCCGGGCCGGCGGTGAGACGGAGCAGATGCCCGCCCCAGCCCTTGATGGCGCCGGCGCCCATACCGCTCAGGAGTCGGGCCATGACGCAGCTAGCTGACCTCGCCGCTCCCTTTCAACGGACGCACCAGGGGGGCTACACCTATGGCTTTCTCGATGCCTTTGCCAAGCGCGAGCTACGGCGCACCATGCTCAAGGCGATTGCCATACCCGGCTATCAGGTGCCGTATGCCAGCCGCGAGCTGCCCATTGCACGCGGCTGGGGCACGGGCGGCCTACAGGTGACGCTGACTCTGGCCGGGCCGGATAGCACGATCAAGGTCATTGACCAGGGCGCTGATGACTCGGTCAACGCTGCCAACCTGCGCCGATTCATCGCCCGTATGACCGGCGCGGCCACCACCACCGATGCGTTGGCCGCGACCCTTATCCAGAGCCGCCACCGCATCCCCGAGGAGCGGCTTGTCGAGAACCAGGTGCTGGTGCTGCAGGTGCCCGACCCTGAGCCGCTGCGCCGGGTGCAGCCGGACATCTCCCAGGCGCGTGTCATGCACGCCGAGGCCGACTATTCCCAGATGTGGCTGACGCTTTACGAACAGCTCGTTCACTTCGGCCGCTTTATGCAGGGCGCGAGCTACCCGTCACTCGTCCATGGACGTTACGTCATGTCACCCAGTCCCATCCCCCGCTGGGACACACCCAAGCTGCACCAGGCAGCCCATCTCACGCTGCTGTCCGCAGGGCGCGAGAAGCGGCTCTATGCTATCCCACCCTACACCGATGTGCGCCCGCTGGAATTCGACGATGTCTTCTTCCAGGTCGAGAACCAGGCAACCTGGGTCTGCCGCCAAACGGGCGCGCGGTACAAGTTCATGAACGAGATCCCGCAGGAGGATGGCTCGATCGCCTACGAGCTGTCCGACACGGGCTACGCTGCCAAGCTCGTGGCCGCACGTGCCCCCGACGGGGAGCGCGTGACCATCGGCGCCACCTACTACGACGACGAGGGGAGGTTCTATCATGCCGGCTACCTCAAGTTCTAACGGCGACAGGCACTTGGA
>JACFMY010000581.1:0-1953 GCA_019455155.1 Caldilineaceae bacterium | reverse complement strand
GCGTCTTGTGGTGTCCCGGTCGCTCTTGCAGGCTACCGGGCTGCAAAAGCGATATGGCGCGGTCACGGCGCTGCAGGACGTATCGGTAACGGTCTATCCAGGTGAAATCTTGGGTATCGTGGGCGAGTCTGGCTCGGGCAAATCGACGCTGCTGCGCCAGCTCAATCTCGAAGAGCTGCCCGATACAGGTGACTACCGGCTCAACGTGGCAGGGATCGCGGAGAGCAATCTCTTCGAGCTGGACCGCTTCAGCCGCCGCGATATTCAGATGCACCACATTGGGATTGTCTACCAGCATCCCCATTTAGGGCTCCGCATGCGGAACACCAGCAGCGGCAACGTCGCCGAGCGCCTCATTATGACTGGCGAGCGCACCTATGCCCGGCTGCGCGAGGCGGCCGCTGGCGCCCTGGCTGCGTCTGAGTTTCCCCTGCCGCGCATGGACGATCTCCCCGTGCGGCTCTCGGGCGGCATGCAGCAGCGTGTGCAGCTTGCCAAAGCAATTGCGCTGGCTCCCGCGCTGCTCCTTCTCGACGAGCCAACCAGTGGTCTGGACGTGTCGGTGCAGGCGGCAGTGCTCGATACGCTCAAGCGCCTCCAACGCGACACCCACGTGACGATGATCCTGGTCTCGCATGATTTGGGCGTAATCCGCACGCTGGCCGATCGCGTCATGGTCATGCGCGGCGGCCTGGTGGTGGAAACGGGATTGACCGACCAGATCTTGGAAGATCCTCAGGCTGCCTATACCCAGCAGTTGGTGCACGCCAAGCTCTAGAAGGGAGTGAAAGGCAGCATGAAGATTGGGTTGGTTGCGGACATCCATGGCAACTACCATGCGCTGGCCGCAGTATTGGCCGCGCTGGCCAGACAGCAGGTCGATATCGTTCTCTGCGCCGGGGACTTGGTCTGCTACGGCGCGCAGCCGTTGGAGGTAATCGACACGCTGCGGGGCGCGATGATCCCGGCGGTGGCCGGCAACTACGACGAGGCGGCAGGCTGGAATCTACCCAAGGCGGCGCGCAAGCCGTCCAGCCCAGCCAACGAAGTGCTCAAGCAGGCTGCGTTGGAGTGGACCAAGGACCAGCTCGATGCGACGGCGCGGGCGTACCTGCGCAGCCTGCCCCGCAGCGCCTATTTCGTGCTCGACACGGTGCGCGTCGCCCTGGTCCATGGCGGGCTCGACTATACGGACGAGTGGATCACGCCCGACGAGCCGCACGCCCTGAGCCGTCTGGCGGCGCGGCTGGACGCTGACGTGGTCGTGTTGGGCCATACCCATCAGGCCTTTGTTGTCGAGACCCAGGGCCGCGACGGCGCGCCGGTCCTGGCAGTCAACCCTGGCGCGGTGGGCCGTGCGCTGGACGGCGATGTACGGGCCGCCTATGCGATACTCGACAGCTCAACGCACAGGGTAGATCTGCATCGTCTGGAGTATGACCTGGCCGGAGCCGTCGAAGCCATTGCCCAGAGCACGATGCCGCCGGGCATTGCCGATCTGGTGCGCCACGGGCTGCGCCGTATCGAGCAACTGCCACAGCATGGCGGCGGACAATTGAAAGGGGTTGCGACATGAAGCTTCTGGATGTGGTGAACTTCACCAAATCCTTTACGATCCATCATCTGGCGCGCAACGTGCCTGCATTTGGCTCCCTCAGCTTCACACTCAACGAGGGGGAGTTTCTCCTGGTGCGCGGGCCAAACGGCGTGGGCAAGTCGACCTTGCTGCGCTGCCTCTACCGTACCTATCGCCCAACTGGTGGGGAGGCCAACTACCGCTCACGCCACGGCTGGATCGACCTCGCGGCGGCCGCAGATGTGGACATCGCCATGCTGCGCCAGGATGAGATCGGCTTCGTCACCCAGTTTTTGCGCCCGCGTCCGCGTGTTACGGCGCTTGAACTGGTGGCGGAACCGCTCCTGGCTGCGGGGCAGACGCTGGAGGACGCCGAG
>JACFMY010000015.1:4052-32331 GCA_019455155.1 Caldilineaceae bacterium | reverse complement strand
CTGGGCATAGGTCGCTTTGGTCTCCTCGTGGCGTTGCACCAAGACCAACTCGCGGACGGGTCGCTGTAGGACAGATGGGCTGGTCAACGTGCCAAAATCCACGGCGGGTGCCTGCTGTTGGGGTGGTGTCAAGCCAATGGCAGCCACCGCGCGCTGTTGCTCCTGGCTGGTCAGCGGGTCATAGCCGGTACCCGCCTGCCCGGTGAGCACAGCCAGCTGGTCTGGCACCGCCAGCGCAACCGCCACACCGCTGAAGAGAAATATCAGTATGACGACAAGAAGCCAACGGACCGTACGTTGAGGAGCGCTCATGCGTGACAACCTCCCTTGACCACGGGTGCCTCATGTGAACTCAACGCTGACAATTGGCGCGAAGAATCGTTCTAATGACTACAATGAAAGCAGAGAGGGGTTCGCAAAGAAGGTCGGGGACCCTTACTTTCGGGGTATGCTTGCTTTATACGACAAATGGCGTATGTTGTCAACTGGCCTGGCGAGGGGTCAAACGGGTCAGACCCATGGCAGAATCATGGCGCGGCAGGCGATCAACCGCCCGCTTTTTTGGCCTTGTAGCCCATCTCTACCAGCATTTGCACCACACGATCGCGCTGGTCACCTTGAATCTCGATCACGCCATCCTTGACCGCGCCGCCAGTTCCCAAGCGACCTTTTAGCTGTTTGCAGAGCTTGTCCAGGGCAGCGGGCGCGCCCTGAATTCCTTTGACCACGGTGACAGTCTTGCCGCCGCGGCCCTTGCGTTCTATGCCCACGCTCACCGGCTGCTGCCGTGGAGGGGGAGTCTGCTGCGTTGGCCGGTCGGTGGGCGCACGTTCGGATTCTGGATCAGTGGAATAGACAGTGCGGCGATTTCGTTCTGGCATTTTCGTCACGCTTTGCTTTCTCTTGGTTCCACGCGCCCGGCCGAGGGAATCCGCGCGCGCACGAAGCGACCAACGCCCTGCAGTGCGGCGCGCGCCTTGGGTTCAATTCGCCACGCGAAATGCCACACATGCACCATGCCATCCCATATCTCCAGACGAGCGTCGACGCCCGCGGCCCTGGCTCGCTCTACCAGCCGGCGGCTGTCGTCCAGCAACATCTCAGCTGAACCGCACTGGATGAGAAGCGGCGGCAAGCCGTGGAGGTCAGCATAGAGAGGCGACGCCAGGGGCTCATGGACATCACGGTTCCCCAGGTACATGGTAGCTGACGCCTGCAGCACAGCTGGGTTCAGGAAATCTAGCCCGTTGTTTGTGCGCAGCGATGTGGCCGTAAGGGCTAGGTCAAACCAGGGCGACAGGCCCACCGCGCCGGCAGGCATTGGCAGGCCCGCATCGCGCAGGGCAAGCAGCAGCGCCAGGGAGAGACCGCCGCCGGCCGAGTCCCCGGCGACCACGATCTGTTCTGGGGCGATTCCCTGACCCAGCAGCCACCAGTATGCGGACCAGGCATCGACGACCGCGGCCGGGAACGGGTGCTCTGGCGCCAGCCGGTAATCAAGGGCAAAGACCCGCGCCTCTGCCTCACGGGCAAGCCGCGCCGTCACCGGGCGATGTGTAGCAGGCGAGCCGGAAACATAGCCGCCGCCATGCAAGTAGAGAATAACACGCGGCGCACCGGAGTTGGCTCCGCCGACCCATTCGCCCCGCACATGGCTGAGCGCCACCGGTATGTGTTCCCGCTGTAGCGCACGCGACAGCACCGTCATGCCGTCCAGGGGTGCGCGTATCTGGTCGGGGTCGTGAATCTCTGTGGCCGGCGTGCCCAGGGTCATGAGTTCGACAATGCCCTCATAGGCCAGGGACCAGCCAGCCAGGCGCGGTCCCTGGCGCGCTCGTCGCGCCAGCGTGCGCGCGGCCGCGCGGGCAGCGATGCGGTTGATCAACAGAAGCTCACCAGCCAGGGCGACAGCTTTGTTTGCAGGGTAGCGGGCCATAGTAGTGATTGTAGCAAAGCCGGCAAAATGGGGCCAAGTGGACGGGGCCGCCAGGTTCTATTCGCGCCGGGCACAACATCCTGCAAGCGGTCAGGCATTGCGTGATCAAACACGCGGCTTTTTGACCGCTTCCTGGACGTTTGCGGCCAACCGTACGATTGCCACTTGGCCATCAGCCAGCTGCACGTTACACTGATCGGGCCAACAGAGAACACGCAAAACAGAGGGGAATATGCTTTCGCTTACCACGGACTATGTGACAGACCACGGCGACCCTGAACCTCATCTGCGCGCAATGGCAAGCGCTGGCTTCACCCATGTCCACTGGTGCCATCACTGGCGCAGCGATTTCATGTACGCCACAGCTGAAATTGAGGAGATTGCCCGCTGGCTTGACACCTACGGGTTGCAGCTAATCGATCTGCACGGCTCGGAGGGCATAGAAAAGTTCTGGTACTCGCCAAAGGAATATGCCCGCCAGGCAGGGATCGAGCTGGTAAAAAACCGCATCGCCATGACAGCCAGGCTGGGCGGCGACGCGGTTGTTATGCACATCTACCCGCCGACGCGACACCCGGATCTCAGCCCGTTCAACGACCACATACTTGACCAGGTGCGCCGTTCGCTGGACGATCTCGAGCCATTTGCGCGCGGCCACGGGGTGCGTATCGCGTTGGAGAATCTCATCGACTTCCAGGCTGTGGCCGCCGGTGTGATTCGGGCCCAGGAAGCGGACGACAACGCGGTCCTGCTGGGCCATCTCTTCGAACAGTATGCTCCCGACTACCTTGGCTTCTGTTTTGACTCGGGCCACGCCATCTTGGGCCGCGATCGCACCGGTGCCTATGTTCCCTTTATGGCGCGGCTCGCCGTGCTGCACCTGCACGATAACAACGGGAGCGAGGATCAACATCTCCCCGTCTATTCGGGTCAGGTTAACTGGGAGAAAGTGGCCCGGCTCATAGCCGCGTCGGCGTATGCCAAGCCGCTGAGCTACGAGCTCTCCATCCACAACACCGGGATGAGCGACGAAACACGCTTTCTGGCCCAGGCCTTCGCGAGCAGCCAACGCTTTGCCGCCATGGTTGAACAGTTCCGGGCGCCAGGCTCGGGCAATGCGGGCTAGCACGCCTGCCTGCTTCCCGCAGCCGTCATCCCTGCGCGCTACACCATGGCGAGGACGATCGTCAGCGTAATGGCGCTGGCCGCCGTGGAGAACAGGACTGCCGTCGTGACGAAGTTGGGAATCAGATTGTGCTCCAGGGCAATGAGTGAGGTAAGCACCGCAGCGGGCATGGCTGCCTGAATAATACCGACGCCGCTTTCCAGGTCGGGAATGGCGAAGACGCCGGTCAGGGCGATCGCCAACAGCGGGCTGATGAGCAACCGCACGAGGCTGGAGGTCATGACATGCCGGTCAATATTGGGCCGGCCCATGCCTGCCAGCTGAATACCGAGCGTCAGGAGCATAACGGGTATGAGCGCGCCGGCCATGAGACTGATCGCGCGATCTGCAAACGCGGGTACCGGAATGCTCAGCCCATTCACGAGAAACGCTGGGACGACGGCAATAACGCCTGGCGTGGAGAGCGCAGCCCATACCGCGCGCCAGCGGCCGCCGTCTCGATTCCATGTTGCTGCCATCACACCCACCAGGAAGCCAAAGGTACTGCCCACGAGAAAATAGACCGACGCGGGCAGCAGCCCCACTTCTCCCAGCTTGAACTGGATCACTGGCAGTCCAAAGTTGCCCACGTTGCCGAAGGCCGCCACCAGCACATAGGCGGCCGTCAACTGGGTGCTCGCGCCCAGCAGCCGCGCGGCCAGGAAGGCAATGACGATGGTGCCAGCCGTGACGACGAAGAAATAGAGGGCCATGCGCAGGGCCAGGTCCATGCGGATCTCGGCCTTGCTGAACACATTGAAAATGAAGGCAGGCACGAGGATATAGTACGCCAGCTTCGTGAGCGTGCGTGCTTCCATGCCCAGGCGAGGTCCAGCGATATAACCGATGAGCACCAGGCTAAATACCGGGAGTAGAACGTTCAGAAAGATGGAAAACAGCTGGAGCATGGTCAGGCATTTCAGTTGTTGGGCCGCAGCATGGCAGCCATGCAGAGCGGCTGGCAGTCTAGGTTTCTGGTTTTAGGCGTAGTTGTGTATCCGCTGCACCTCATGACATGAGGCCATAGAGAGGGCTGCCAATGGCCTGGCCGCCGTCTACGAGTATGGTGGCGCCCGTTGTGAAGTTGGAGGCCGGCGCGGCCAGATAGAGCGCGATGCCGGCAATCTCATCGGGCTCTGCCATGCGCCGTTGGGGAACGGCCGCCAGTGTCGCCGCGTTGAGCTGGGGGTTGTTCCAGATCGCGGCGCTGAAGCGCGTCTTGACAAAGCCCGGAGCGATTGCATTCACCTGGATGTTACTAGGTGCCAGCTCCGCGGCCAACACCTCTGTGAGCATGAGGACTGCTGCTTTGGATACACAGTAGACGCCCATGCCAGGTTGGGGCGCGGTGCCTGCGATCGAGGCCATGTTGATGATCTTGCCACCACCCCGCGCCACCATGTGGGGCACACAGGCCTTGGCCGTCCGGAAGTAACCCTTAACGTTCACATCAAAGATCTTGTCCCAGTGGCTCTCTTCCGCCGTCAAGATCGCGCCGAAGTGGGGATTGGTACCGGCGTTGTTGACCAGGATATCTACCCCGCCAAATTCGTCCACCGTGCGCGCGACAAGCTGCTCCACGGCGTCCATATCGCCAGTATGCGCCGCGACCGCCAGGGCTTCTCCACCGGCCGCGACGATCCGCGCGGCCACTGCATCCAGCCCTTCCTGCTTGCGGCTTGCCAGCACCACCTTGGCTCCGGCCGCGGCATAGGCCATGGCAATGGCCTCGCCGATCCCGCGCGAGGCGCCTGTCACAATGGCAACCTTGCCGCTCAGATCGAAGTTCGGTAACGCGCTGTTGCTCATGGCCGTTGTCCTGTTTCTGTGATTAAGGGTCTGAGGACGAAGAGCCCGGGCTATGGGACGCCACGCGGCGTGTCCAGAGCTATCCACACTCCTACATCACGGACCGCTTCCTCTATTCTCCTCTAAAGACGGGGTCCCTTTTCTGCAGGAAGGCGGCGACACCTTCCTTGTGATCCGCTGTCGCAATCGCCTGCGCCTGCAGATCGGCCTCGTACTCAATGGCCTCGGCCAGGCTCCCGGTAACCGACGCGGCCAGCGCCTGCTTGGTCCATCCCAATGCTTTGGTAGGGCGCTTCGCCAGCGCAGTCGCCCAACGTGTGGCCTGGTGCAAGAGGTAGGTCGGAGAGACGATACGGTTACACAGGCCTAATTCCAGGCAACGGGGCGCGGTAATACGCTCGGCTTCAATGCAGAACTGCAGCGCCCGGCTATAGCCGACGAGACGCGCCATGAACCAGGTAGAACCGGCGTCGGGCACCAGCCCGATGTTGGAGAAAGCCTGCAGCAAGTAGGCATCCTCCGCCATAATACGCAGGTCACAGGCCAGGGCCAGGGAGGCCCCGGCACCCGCGGCGCCGCCGTTGATCGCACCGATGATAATCTTGTCCATCGTTACCATCTGCAAGATCAACGGCTTGTAGTAGGTGCGAATGGCGTCGCGCACCGCGCTGCCATCCAACGAGCCTGTAAAGATGGCCAGGTCCTGGCCCGCGCAGAAAGTAGGCCCTTCACCGGTCAAAATGATCGCGCGCACGGTGGCGTCCTCGCCCGCGCGCCGCATGGCATCATGGAGCTCAGAGAGCATCTCTGACGTAAGCGCATTGCGGCGATCAGGGCGGTTGAGACGGACCAACGCGACGGATTGATCCACTGAATAGAGAATGGTGTTGTAAGTTGTCATGATTTGGGAAAGGATACTAGAAAGGGAAGAATCGAATCAGGACAATTGAGAATTCGCACAGCGCCGGGCCTGCTTTGCCCATCGCGGCCCGGCGCAGAGCTATTGCGGCTCTATTCTCAACTTTCCGTGCGCTATGTCAATTTCCCCACACATTCACGAACTTCTCCTTTTCCTGCAGCTCGATGAGCGGGATCTGCGTAGTAAAGGGGTATTCTCCTGTGAAGCAGGCGTTGCAGTACCCCCCCTCAGCCTTGAGCGCCTTCATCATACCGGCGACGGATAGATAGGCCAGCGAATCCGCGCCAATATGCTCGCAGATCTCTTCCACCGACATGTTTGCCGCAATCAGCTCCAATTGCGAGGCCATGTCGACGCCCATGAAACAGGGAAAGCGGATGGGTGGACACGCGACGCGCACGTGTACTTCCTTGGCGCCAGCGTCGCGCAACATCTTAACCAGGGGACCAGAGGTATTGCCCCGTACGATGGAATCGTCCACCAGCACGACACGCTTGCCCTTGAGGTTCTCTGGCAGGGGATTGAACTTCATGGCCACGCCCACTTTTCGCAGCTCATCCGAAGGCTGGATAAAGGTGCGGCCAATGTAGCGGCTCTTGATCAGCCCTTCGCTGTAGGGGATCCCGCTCTTTTGGGCATAGCCGATCGCATGGGGGGTGCCCGAGTCGGGCACCGGTACGACAATATCCGCGGCAGCCGGCGCTTCTTTGGCCAGCTGCTTGCCCAACTTCTGGCGCGTTTGGTGGACAAGGCGACCGTTCAGCAGGCTGTCGGGACGGGAAAAATAGATCTGCTCAAAAGTGCAAAAGGCCAGCTGTTGGGGCGGCGCGCCTTGCACGATCTCATATCCATCCGCGCCGATCCGGACAATCTCGCCCGGCTGGATCTCCTGAATCATCTGCGCGCCGATGGTGGAGAAGGCACAGCTCTCGGACGCAAGGACATGGCCCCCGCCGGGGAGCTTGCCCAAGACCAACGGTCGCAGCCCCCACGGATCCCGCACTCCATAGATGGCGTCCCGCGTCAGGATAACCAGGGCGTAGGCGCCTTCGGCTTTGGCCATGACAATGCGAATGCGCGTTATCCAGTCTGACCCACCCGCTCCCGCCAGGAAGTGAATGATCACCTCGCTATCGGAGGAAGTGGAGAGCCCGACGCCGCGCTCAAGCAGCTCGCGGCGCAGCTGGGGGGCGTTGATCAGATTACCGTTGTGCCCGATGGCGACTGGACCGTCCAGGGTCTCGATGACATAGGGCTGCGTGTTGCGCAGCTTGGGCGCGCCAGTGGTCGAATAGCGGGTGTGGCCAATGCCCAGGTGACCTTTCAGATATCGCAGGTTGTCTTCGTCAAAGACATGGGACACGAGCCCCATACCCTTATGAACGTGGGCCACGTGGCCGTCGCACGTGACGATGCCTGCCGCCTCCTGCCCCCGGTGCTGGAGGGCATACAGGGCAAAAAACGAGTAGCGCGCTACATCAACCTCGGGCGCAAAAATGCCAAAAACACCACATTCTTCGTGGGCCTTATCCTCAAGGATTCTGTCGCCTGGAAACATGAAATCCCTCCAGAAAAGCCAGAACAACTGATGGTGCTTGGCTTACGCGACTACGGACGCGCCAACCACCGTCTATCCCTGTGCCAACCGCGCACGCGCCGCCAATACCAGCTCACGCGCGTCCCCTATTGTACCCGCCAATGCAGTCAAATGCCCCATTTTCCGACCTTTGCGCGCGGCTTGTTTGCCGTAGAGATGCAGCTTGACGTCGCGCAGCGCGCAGGCCGCCGCCCAATCCGGCTCACCGCCGGCCCACAGATCGCCCAGTAGATTGGCCATCGCGGCTGGACGGAGCAGCTCCGTTGAGCCCAATGGCAGACCGCAGATCGCGCGCAGTTGTTGCTCGAATTGGCTGGTAACGGACGCGTCGATGGTCAGGTGGCCGGAGTTGTGAGGTCGCGGGGCCAGCTCGTTGATGAGCAGACATTCGCGGCGGTCGACGAACATCTCAACGCAGAGGACACCGATCACATCGAGCTGCGCCAGCACGGCGTGAGCCAGCTCGACAGCCTCTGCCGCCAACCGCTCGCTCACCGGCGCAGGAGCCACCGACACATCGAGGATATGGTCCACGTGGCTGTTCTCGATGACGCCCCAGTGGGCAAAATCGCCGTCGCTGCCCCGTGCAGCCACTACCGATACTTCACGCTCGAAATCCACCTGGGCTTCCAGGATCGCGTCCTGGTGGCCGATCGACTGCCAGGCTGCCAGAGCGTCCTCCGGCCCCGCAATACGCGCCTGGCCTTTGCCGTCATAGCCAAATGCCGCTGTCTTTAGAATAGCCGGATAACCTATGCGCTCCAATGCCGCGAGCAACTCATGCGCTGCGTCCCGATCGCCGGCTGGAATGGGGACAAAGGGCGTGACAGGCAGGCCAGCGGCAGCAAGAAACTGCTTCTCCCGAATTCGCTGCTGCGTGGTGTGGAGCACCCGGCCGCCGGGGCGCACGGGCACACCAGCCTCTGCGGCGATCTCTGCCACGGCCGCGGCCACGTTTTCAAACTCAAAGGTTACCACATGGACATGGCGCACAAAGTCGCGCACGGCATCCAGGTCATCGTAGGCCGCGCACACCTCGCGGTCCGCCACCTGCCCTGTCGGGGAGCCATGCTCCGGCGAAAAGGTATGGATGCGATAACCCATCGCGCGGGCGGCCAGGGCCAGCATCCGGCCTAGCTGGCCACTGCCAAAAACGCCAATCGTCGAGCCGGGAAGAATGGGGTCGGTGGTCATCATCTGGATCGATCATAGGCAGGAGGTAGAAGTGCGGAAGTGCGCTCTCCCTTTACTCCAATACCTCTTCCATCACCTGGCGGGCGCGTGCGGCGCGGAAGGTACGCAGGGTCGCGCGCAGGGCTGGCCGGGCATTGCCCAGAATGGCAACAGCCAGGAGCGCGGCATTGATGGCGCCCGCCTTGCCAATGGCCATGGTGGCCACAGGCACACCGGCTGGCATCTGCACGATGGAAAGCAAGGAGTCCAGGCCGTTCAGCGCACGGCTCTGGATGGGAACACCGATCACGGGCAGCAATGTGTGGCCTGCGACCATGCCAGGCAGATGGGCCGCGCCGCCCGCGCCCGCGATGATGATTTCCAGTCCCCGGCCTTCCGCCGCTGACGCATACTCGACCATCCACTCGGGCGTCCGGTGTGCGGAAACGACCCTGCATTCATGGGGTACACCAAACTCGCGCAGCGTCGCCGCGGCGTGCTGCATGGTCTCCCAATCCGACTTGCTCCCCATGATGATGCCGACAAGCGGCGGCGCAGTAGTGGCAACAGGCTCAGTATTTGTCATGGCACAACTATAGCACGGGCAGCGTGGAACGCGTCCATCGCGAGGTTCTTGGGGACCCTTTTTGTAGGGTAACACACGGCCACGGACCATGGCGGCGCGTGGACAGGTCTAGCCAACCCGGTCAGCTGTAAATGCCCTCCTGCCGCCAGACCTCGAGCATCCGTTCATAACTGGCCAGGGGCATGCCGGTGTAAATGCAGTTACTGGTGGAAAATATATAACCGCCACCTGGCATACCGCTGCGCAGCGCATAGCGTACCGACTCGTCGATTTCCTCGGGCGTGCCCGTATCCAACAGCGCACAGTTCACGTTACCGATGAGACAGAGCCGGTCGCCGTACAGCCGCTTGACTTCCGCGATATCCACGCCCGCCTGGGGGTCCAGCGAGTGGAGCGCGTGCGGGTTCGTCTCGACGAGCTGGTCGATGATGGGCATGATATTGCCGTCAGTGTGCTTGATAACGTAGAAACCCATGTCGCGATAGGCTTTCGTCAGTTGGGCGAGATAGGGGGTAATGAACTCACTGAAGTGGCGCGGGCTTAGGAATGGCCCCGTATTGAAACAGTAATCCGCGCAGAGGGCAAAACCGTCCAGCCCGCTTTGGTGCCCCCACTCTCTTTGCCAGCGTTCGGCGCGGCGCAGGGCTGCCTCCACATTGCGCTGCGCCTCTTCTTTGAGCCCGGCTGGATCGTCGGCCATGCGCTCTGCAAAGATGAACATCTCTGTACCGTCTGGAATGCTGAAGGTGGCGTCGCCGTGGCGCATAATGAAATAGCGGTCGCCCGTGCGCTCGCGTATCAGGTCGATGAGGCGGATCGTTTCGTCAACTGTGTCGGGGTTCGGGTGCACAAAGATCGCGCTGTGTCCGTAGCGCTCGGCTGTGGCGACGTAAATGTCCGCAATTTCGCGACGGTGAAGCTCGCGCTCCTGTTCTTCCATCTGGCCCCACTGGTTGTAGAACCGGTGAGAGGGGTGAACCTTGCCAAAGGCCTCCATGGTAAGAAAGAAGACCAGCTCAAAATGGGGCACTAACCCCTGCAGTGGTCTCCGCTCCAGAGCGGCAATGAATCGTTCACGCGGTTCCATGACATACCCCCACCGTAATGGCGCAGCGAATCGCTGCACGTTGGTTCGATCACAGCCCCTGGTCTGGCCTTGCCATGCACCGGCGTTGCTGGAATGGCGTACGCGGCCCGCGGGCCGTGCAATTACCGGGCAGCTATCCCCAGCAGCCGGCGCGCGAGCACGACCGCGCCCGCCGCATTGTCACTGTAGCCATCCGCGCCGATGGCAAGCGCAAATCCTTCCGTCACGGGCGCGCCGCCCACCATCACCTTCACTTGTTCCCGTACTCCAGCCCGAGTAAGTTGCTCAATCAGGCGCTTCATAGAAGGGAGCGTTGTGGTCAACAGAGCTGACAGCGCAACCAGGTCCGGCTTATGAGCGTAGACAGCATCCAGCAGCTGGTCGGCGTCTACATCGACTCCAATATCTACAATCTGGAAGCCGCCGCCTTCGAGCATGGTGGCGACCAGATTCTTGCCGATGTCGTGCATGTCGCCCTGGACCGTAGCGACCACGACACAGCCAACAGGTTTCGCGACGGTGCCAACTAGCAAAGGGCGGATTTCGGCCAAGGCTGCCTTCATGGCACGCGCGGACAGGAGGAGCTCAGGTACATAGCATTCATTCGCAGCAAATTGCTCGCCGACTTCATCCATGGCCGGAATCATATACTCGTCGAGCAACAACTGGGGACTCACGCTTGCAGCAATGGCTTCCTGAGTGGTCGCCACCGCCTCACCGACTTTACCATCGATAATGGCAAAGTACAGCCGGTCCAGTTCAAGACCAGACATACCGTTCTCCTCTCTGATGCACAGGACATAAAATCAGTATAATACGCGCACGCCAGCACGTCCCCAGCCGGTAGGGGAGGATATAGGGCGAAAAAAGTGGGGGATCAGACGTAACTTCAGCTCACCACATTACGACCTCGATGGCGCCAATTTCGTTACTGGCTCATCCATCGATGGAGCGCGGTCGCAATGCGTGGTCCAGCCGGATAGGCGCCAGGAACAAAGGTAGCGCCTGTTAACAGTTCGAAAGTACGAATATATCGTTGCGCGGCCTGGATGGCCAGGGAGGGCGGCATGGGGAAGGGCTCGCCCTCACCGCGGTAGCCATGCGCCGCGTAGTACAAGCGGATGAATTCCTTGTCGAAATTGTCGGGTTCACTGCCCGTGGCGCGCCGCTCGGCGTAGGTGTCGGCAATCCAGAAGCGGCTGGAATCGGGCGTGTGGATCTCATCGATGAGCACCAGCTGGCCGGCCGGGTTGATGCCAAACTCATACTTTGTATCCACCAAAATCAGGCCTGCGCGGCGGGCAATCGCCTGGCCTCGCTGGAAGATCGCGACCGCCGCGTCGCAGACCTGCGCCCAGAGCGCAGCAGAGACGAGCCCTCGCTCCACAACCTCGTCACCCGTGATTCGTTCGTCGTGGCCGCCATCACGCGCCTTGGTCGTGGGCGTGATGATGGGTGCAGGCAGCTCGTCGTTTTTGCGGAGTCCTTCGGGGAAATCAATGCCGTAGATCTGGCGGTGGCCCAGGGCGTACTGGTACCAAAGCGCGGTGGAGGTCACCCCAGTGATGTAACCGCGTACCACGACCTCAACCGGCAATGGCTCACATATCTCCGCCACCGTCACGTTCGGATCAGGCACCTCGACCAAATGATTGGAAATGATATCTGCTGTCGCCGCGAACCAGAAGTCTGACAACTCTGTCAATACCTGTCCCTTATAGGGAACCAAGCCCAGGATACGGTCGAAAGCAGACAGACGGTCAGTCGCTACCAGGACCAGGCGATCACGGTACTGGTAGATGTCGCGAACCTTGCCGCGCGTCCTGGCGCCGAGAAAGGGCAGGTCAACGC
This sequence comes from Caldilineaceae bacterium, assembly GCA_019455155.1. GTDB lineage: Bacteria > Chloroflexota > Anaerolineae > Caldilineales > Caldilineaceae > JACFMY01. Next base: position 20,208 of record JACFMY010000015.1, on the reverse strand, counting down.
CGTCCAAGGCATCGGCCAGCCGTGTCTGGAGAAGAGAATCGGTAAGCATAGAAAGCCTTTACAGCGTTGGAGCGTGACAGGTCTCCTGCGGCCAAAGATCATAGCTCCATTCTACCATGTGACCGCCGCGGCAGCTGATTGTTGTCCACCCCGCCGTATGGAGCGCGCGACTGGATGGCTTCACCGGCCCGTTTCGTCCTGCAACAAGCGCGCGACCAGTGTGCGAAGCGCCCGGTCACTGTCCTCAGTCTGGGATGCCCCATCTTCTTCGGGCACGGGCAGATCGGCCAGAATGGTCTCAGTCCGGCTGCGGAAGGGCGCCCAGCAACCCGGATGGCGACCAGCAACAACCAGCGTCTCGTACGCCCGCCGATCCAGAGCACGCCGCCGCGATGGCGCCACACCTGACTCTCTGCCCTCACCGATCCAGGCCAGGGCGAGACCAATTAGGGCAATTGTCATGGGTGGAAAGTGATCCGCGGCCGCCGCCAGCTGAAGCACAGCGAGAAAGTGCTCGCGCGCCCTGGTATATTGGCCGCGGCGACAGGCCACAGCGCCGAGACTACACATATTGTATGCCATGAACAGCTCGCTGCCCACCGCCTCGGCCAGGGCCAGCCCTTCCCTGGCCCACTGCTCCGCCGCGTCATCCTCCCCGCCGTCCACAGCGATCTGCGACAGATACCAGAGGCGGCTTGAGGCATGGTGGCGGTGGCCAATATCCCGGCACAGCGCCAGACTCTGGAGCATATAGAGCGTGGCCTCCTCAAGATTATCGCCCCCCAGCGCCCAGGCGACCGATCCCAGCCCGCCCAGCGCCAGCGCCATGCCCAAGCGATCTCCCGTTTCCTCGAAAATGGCAAGGCTGGCCAGATAGTGAGCTTCTGAAGCCGTGTAATCACCCAGGCAGACAGTGATCCATCCTAGTACATCCAGCGCATAGCCAATCCAATCCAGTCGACCCAGACGCTGGCAGATGGCCAGACTCAGTTGCGCCAGCTGCCGGGCCTGCTCGTAGTCGCCGAAGCTACCGTGGAGCTGGGCCAGCTTGTGGAGGGCGTTCGCCTTGCCGGCCTGATCGTCAACGGCCTCGCAGAGTGCGAGACTCTCCTCCAAATAACGGCGAGCCGGCTGGCGCTGTCCTTGCCAGCCAGCAAGCTGGCCCAACACATTCAGCGCAAACGCCACCTCGTTACGCATGTGCGCGGCGCGGCCGCGGTGAAGGGCGTCCTCAAGCACAGCCGACGCGTTTGCGTAGTCGCCCAAATAGAACCCGAGGGCGCCTTGCCGCATCCTCAGCCTGATCCAGAGGCGGGACGCCGGGTCGTGGAGCGCCGCGCCCGCCGGCGGCAGCATGCGCTCCGCCGTATAGCTTATGAGATCCAGGCCCTCCAGATAACGGCTCCGGATCTGGAAGAAATCGTAGAGCGCCGGCAAAGCACCCTCTATTGCGGCGCGGTCGCTGTGATCGACCGCGGTGTGCCAGGCCAGGCGTACGTTCTCCAACTCCGCGGCCACCGTATCGAGGGCGGCGCGCTGCGCCTTGCCCTTCATGGCCTGGTGATGGGCGGCCGGCAAGGCCAGATAATAGCGGCTGTGCCGGCCTAGGATGGCCCGCGCTGCATGCTGGGCAGAGAGGTGGCCCAGAGCAAACTGGCGCAGCAGCCCGTGCATATCGTAGCGCCCACCGTCGGTGAGCCACAGCAGCGACGCCTCAACCAGTGTCGCCAGGTCAGCGATGCTGGCGCCCGCGATGGCCTGCGCCGCCTCTAGCTGGAAGCCGCCGCGAAAAATGGCAAGCCTGGAGAGAACTTCGCGCATGTGATCGTCCAACAGGCGCCATGACGACTCGAAGACCGCACGCATGCTGCGATGGCGCTCAGGTAGATTCTGGTAGCGAGCGGTCAGGATATCCAGGCTGCGGTCGATCTCGGCAGCGATCTGTTCCACGGAGAGCACGTTGAGCCAGGCCGCGGCCAGCTCGATGCCGAGGGGCATGCCTTCCACCAGCCTGCAGATGCGCGAAACATGCTCGCCTACGTTGTCCAGGCAAAAGCCCCCCTTGATACGGCGCGCGCTCTGTAGGAATAGCTGCACAGCCTCATATTCAGCCAGCGTTTCGGGGCCGGCTGCTTCAGGAACCGCCAACCCTCCCACCGGGTAAATCCACGCTTCCATTAGATTCAGCGCCGCGCGGGAGGTGACCAGCACCTTTACTCCAGGGGCCGCAGCCAGGATTTCTGACACGAGGCCGGCGCCCTCCATGAGGTGCTCGAAGTTGTCCAACACAAGCAGCACGCGTTTGTCGTGCAGGTAGTCCAAGAGCTGCTGGCGGGGAGAGAGACTACCAAAGAATTGAAAGCCTGCCGCGCCACCAATGGCAGTGACAATTCCCGCCACACCTTCCACCGAGTCCAGCGCCACGAAGAGGATACCGTCGGCAAACTGCTCTCGCAGCTCGGGGGTCGCACCGGCCGCACGCGCCGTCTCCACGGCCAGGCGAGTCTTGCCGATGCCGCCCGCCCCCACCAGCGTCACGAGCCTGCAGGCAGGATCCCGGAGATGACCAAGCAGATCCGCCAGATCGCGCGTTCGCCCGACGAGCGGGGTCAGGGCAGCGGGCAAGCTGGCACGCAGGGGAACGTCGACGCCGGCAGCCGCGGCCGTAGGCGCTAGGGCTGTCCGCGGTACATCTGCTGGGGAAGAGAGCCGCGCGGTTGAGCGTTCCGCACGGGCCACCTGGAGAAAGAGCTCGCGTTCATCCTCTGGCACCTCAAGCTCTTTGGCCAACAGTTCTGCAAGCGCACGAGATGGGCGCCGTTCGTCCGCCTCAATCTTGCGAATCAGCGACTCGGTGCAGGCCGACCGGCGCGCCAGCTCAGCCTGCGTCAGATCCAGGGCCTTGCGCCGTCTCCGCACCCAATATCCGAAAGAGTGAATTGGTTCCACTGCCGAACCTCTGCTTTTTCAGGGTCCCCTGGCGTCAAGATCGTAGCGCCATTCTATCCAAAAGCTACAGCCAGCGCTACCCAAACGCGGCGCCGCGCCAGCGCGCCCAAACTGTGCCGGATTTTGTGGCGGTTCTGTGCCGGTTTCCGTCACCAAACAGCCTGTCCGCCGTGATGAAATGGCATCGTCAGCTAAATGTACTCTTCCGCCCCTAGAAAGACGGGGCACACCAGACCAAAAGACAACCGTCGCCCCGAAACAAGCAGCACTGTGAAGTGGCAATACCGGAGCGGAAACCTCAGTCACGTGTAAGGAGACTACCAATGAGAGCATCAGATTCAAACTCCAAGTTTGCTGTCGTGATTGGCGGCAGCATGGCGGGCTTACTCACGGCCCGCGTATTGAGCGATCACTTTGCCCACGTCACTGTTTTGGAGCGCGATAAAGTAGGCGACCAGCCCGAAGCGCGTAAGGGCCAGGCACACACAAAGCATCTACATGCGCTGCTCGCGGCTGGCTTCGAGGTCATGACCTCCTACTTCCCTGATCTGCCGGAGGCGTTGGCTGAAGGAGGCGCCATTCTGGAAGACATGCCGCTGGGCATTCGCTGGTACGGTTTTGGAGGCTACCGCAAGCAGTTCAAATCGGGCTTGATCGGCCTCATGACAAGCCGGCCCTTCCTGGAATGGCAGATCCGGCAACGTGTCCAGGCGCTTCCCAACGTCACGCTACTGGACGAGTGCGCAGTGGATAGCTTGCTCACAACGGGTGGCCAGGATCAGGTCACTGGTGTGCGCTATACCCGCCGCGGTGAGATGGGCACTGTTCACGAGCTTCACGTCGACCTCGTCGTGGACGCCAGCGGCCGTGGCTCCTCTGCACCCAAGTGGCTGGAAGTCATGGGTTACGGGAAACCCGCTGAGAGCACCGTAAAGGTCAATGTCGGCTACGCCACCCGCATTTACCGGCGCCAGCATGGCGACGTGGAGGGCGCCTTTGCCCTCATCGCCTCGCCTGATCTACCGGACGGGCGACGCGCCGGCTATGCCTTCCCAGTTGAGGGCGATCGCTGGTATATGACGCTGAGCGGCCACGCCGGCGACTATCCTCCCACAGACGAGGAGGGCTACCTTGCCTACGCACGCAGCCTGCCCGCGCCCGACATCTACAACCTCATTCGCCGCCTGGAGCCGCTTACCGATATCGTACCGTATCGTTACCCCGCCAGCGTACGCCGCCACTATGAGAAGATGGCCCGGTTCCCAGAAGGATTTCTGGTCCTGGGCGATGCCATCTGCAGCTTCAACCCTGTCTATGGCCAGGGTATGACCTCGGCAGCGCTGCAGACAAAGGCCCTGGAACGGCTCATTGCCGCCCGTGGCACTGCTGGCATCGCACGCCCCTTCTTCAAAGAGATCGCGAAAATTGTCGATATTCCCTGGCAACTATCTGTAGGTGAAGATTTCCGTTTTCCAGAGACAGAGGGTAAAAAGGCGCCTGGAACCGATCTGATCAACTTCTATGTGGAGAAAGTGCATCGTGCGACCCAGGTCGACACAACCGTCTATCAACAATTCCTGCAGGTCATGAACCTTTTGGCGCCGCCCTCAAGCCTGATGAAACCGCGCATGATGTGGCGGGTCTTTCGAGCTGTGCGGGCGTTGAGGAAACAGGGGGCGGCCCGCATGGAATGGACGGAGGTGGCGGATCCAGGCCGCTAAGCGGCCTGATCGCAACCGGATCGAGATCATGCTCCACGCTTGACCTTTGAAACGTATCATTCTGAACAACTAAAAGCACCAAGGAGGAACCAATGTCGCAATACCTGCTGGCCAGCGAGCATGAGCTCGATCGCCTGCAGCTGCAAGCGCGTGTGTGGGAAGCTGAAGCCAGTCACATGTTCGACGCGATCGGGGTGCAGCCGGGCTGGCGCTGCGTAGATTTGGGCTGTGGCGCCATGGGCGTGTTGGGGCTGCTTAGCAAACGCACTGGCCCTACGGGCGATGTAGCCGGCGTGGACCGCGACGCTACGTACCTGGCTGGCGCCGAACACTACGTCACCAGTGCCCAGCTTGCGAATGTGCGGCTGCTCCATCAAGATGTGCTGGAATCGGGGCTGCCCGGCGCCACCTTTGACCTCGTTCACGAACGGTGGATCATGCCCCATGTGGACAGCCCTCAGGCGCTCCTGGAAGAGATGATTCGCCTGGCAAAGCCGGGCGGCATCATCGCCATACAGGAGGCAGATCAGAGCTCCTGGCACTTCTACCCGCCCAGCGCCCGTTGGCCCCGGCTTAGGAACCTGATTGAAGCGGGCTTCGCCCTGCGCGGTGACATCAACATTGGCCGGCGGACCTTTCACATGTTACGCGGGGCCGGCTTGCAGGATGTCCGCATCCGCGCGGCCGTTGTCGCCCTGCAGGACTGCCACCCCTATATGCGCCTGCCGGTCCTCGCCGGGATAACGACCGATGGCGAGATCGATGAGCTCATCGCCGACGTGGAAAGCCGCGCGGCCAATCCCGAGACGATGGTCATTACCTTCACCGTCACGCAGGTCTGGGCGCGCAAACCCGACTGATCCCCTGCTGGAGATCGATATCGACGTGTACAAGACGGCAATGAGGGCGCCGCGGAGCTCGACTCCTGGGCGCCCTCATCCCGTTCTTCCTATGCAAGTACCGGCGCACTCTTAGTTGAGCGATCCGATGACGGCCTGGAACAGTGCCAGACCAAGCTGATGCCCTCGTCGCCGCGGGTCTTGAATGGGCAGGATGTGATCCTCAGGGTGGGGCATGAGGCCGAGGACGTTGCCCGCAGCGTTACAGATACCCGCGATGTCCGCTACGGAGCCGTTGGGATTGAGCGGGTAGCGTGAGGCCGCCGGGCTGCCGTCAGCATCGACATAGCGGAACGCAATCAGGTTGTTTTCCTCCAACGCCTGCAGGGTGGCTTCGTCCTTCACCTGAAAGTTCCCTTCACCATGCGCAATTGGACAGAAGATCAGCTCGTCCAGGCCGGCGAGGAAGGAAGCCTTCGCCTGGCGATTCACCTGCAGATGAACCCAGCGACACTCGAAGCTTCCACCGGCGTTTTCGGTCAAAGTGACCCGGCGCCGTGAGATCTCCGCACGTGCCGCCGATATCTCGCGGCCGTTATCGACGCTCTCGTAGCCTTTGCCCGGAAGAAGCCCGGCCTTCACCAGCGTCTGGAAGCCATTGCAGATCCCCAGGACCGGCTTGCCGCTGTCGACAAACAAGTGGAGCTCGTCGTGGAAATAGACCTGCATATCCAGGGCCAGACGCGCGCCTGCGCCTAGGGCATCGCCGTAGGAAAAGCCGCCGGGCAGCAACAACATCTGATAGTCAGCAAAACGCCGTTCGCCACGGCGCAACTGGTTGATGTGGATAATCTCAGGTTTGCCACCAGCCAGCTCGCAGGCACGCGCGGCCTCGCCGTCACGGTTCGTGCCCGAAGCGTGCAGAATAAGAATGGAAGGTTTCATGGTTCCCTGCTTCAGAATCGCTGACCAACACAGTACACCACGCGGCCGCGGAAGACGTAGACACCAAAGGGATGGCCAGCCAGCATCAGGCGCCTAGGACGCCCGGCTCGCGTTTCCAGGCGGCCACCATTGCCTGTACTGCCACCGTCATCAATCGGGTGTCGCCAGCGCGGATTTGGAGCTCCGGCGCCGCAGTCACAGTCCCCAGCCGCACCAGCACTTCGCCCTCCAGACAGGCTTCAAACGCTGCCACGTTCTCGGGAGCTACTTCCACAAGCAGCCGGCCGTTGCTTTCACTGAACAGAAGCTCAGCCGCGTCGAGCTCTTCTTCCCCATCTGCGCCTAGCAGTTCGATGTCGATCGTTGCGCCCAGCCGTCCGGCCAGGCACATCTCAGCTGCGGCAACCGCCAGGCCGCCCTCGCTCAGGTCATGGCAGGCCTGCACTAACCCGGCGAGGATCGCGCGGTGCAATGCGCGGTAGCGACGCAGCGGTGCCTCCGGCATGGCCGGCGCTGACCCGCCTTCCATGCCCAACAGGTGATGGAGCAGTGAACCGTCCAGCTCACGGCGCGTCCTGCCCAGGAGGTAGAGAACGCTGCCTGGTCGCTTGAGATCGGAGGTTACGCACCGGTTCAAGTCGGGTACGATACCGATGGCCGAAATCAGCAACGTGCCGGGGATGGGCTTGCCGTTGAACTCGTTGAAGAGGCTATCCTTGCCTGAGATAAACGGGGTAGCATAGGCCAGGGCCGCGTCGTAGCAGCCCTGACAGGTACGCACCAACGCACCGAGGCGGTCGGGATAGGTGGGATTGCCCCAACAGAAGTTGTCGAGAATGGCAATGCGATCAGGGTCGGCACCAACCGCCACCGCGTTGCGCACCGCCTCATCCACGGCAGCCACGGCCATGGCATAGGGGTCACGCCGCCCAAGGAGGGGATTGATGCCATTGCTGAGCACAAAGGCCCGATTGTGTTCCCACGTCCCCAAGGGCTTGAGGACCGCGGCATCCGCGGGCCCGTCCAGCGCTGGCCCGACGAAGGGCCGTACGAGCGTGCCGCCCCGCACCTCGTGGTCGTACCGCCGTACGACTTCCTCCTTGCTGGCCACAGAGGGAAATGCAAGCATCTCCAGCAGCAGCCTCTCGTACGCGACCGCTTCGCCTTTCTGAGCCGCAACCATCGAGCTGAGCGTTGCCCCGCCATCCGGCCCGTTCAGATTCTCGGTAGCTTTGTCCTGCCACACGGCCTTCATAGAACGGCGCGGCAGCCCATCGTGCAGGAACTCCATGGGCAGGTCGGCGACAACTTTGCCGTCAAATCGGACACGTAGCTGGCCATCGCCGGTGAATGTGCCCAGAACGCTCAACTCCACATCCCACAGCCGCGCCAGCTCCGCCAATTCCGCCAGTTTGTTTGGGGGCACCGCGAGCACCATCCGTTCCTGCGCCTCGGAGAGCCAGATCTCCCACGGCGCCAGCCCCGGATATTTGAGCGGTGCGCGGGTCAGCTCGACGTCGACGCCTAAGGCCTCGCCCATCTCGCCGATTGCCGAGGAAAAACCGCCTGCCCCGCAGTCAGTTATGGCATTGTACAGGCCACGATCACGCGCAGCCTCGATAAGCTCTATCAGACCCTTTTCAGTAATGGGGTCGCCGATCTGCACCGCGCTCCCCGCCTGCTCGCTGGTCTCGTGGGTTAGCTCGGCCGAGGAAAACGTGGCGCCGTGGATGCCGTCGCGTCCTGTACGCCCGCCCAAGGCCACGATCAGATCTCCGGGCGCGCTGGCGGTAGGATGGCGCCCTCGGGGCAGCAACCCGGCGCAGCCGCAGAACACCAACGGATTGCCCAGATAGCCCTCGTCATAGACGATGGCGCCGTTGACAGTCGGCAATCCTAGCTTATTGCCGTAGTCGCCAATCCCGGCCACCACGCCGTCGGCGATGCGCGCCGGGTGCAGGAGCCCATCCGGCACCTGTTCGTGAGGATAATCCTGGGGGCCAAAGCAGAGCACGTCGGTCGTGGCAATGGGCCGCGCCGAGACACCGATCACATCGCGCACTACGCCGCCCACCCCGGTGTTGGCGCCGCCAAAGGGTTCCAGGGCCGAGGGGTGGTTGTGCGTCTCAACCTTAAAAGCCAGGTCGTAGCTGTCGTCGAACTCGATGATGCCAGCGTTATCCACAAATGCCGAGCGCAGCCACGCCGGACTGACCGCATCCGTCGCCGCGCGGATATATTGGTGGATGAGACCGTCGATAATCTCTTGAGACCGGACGGAGCCGTCAGCGTTGAGCCAGGTAAAATCGATGCTGGCCTTGAAGGTCTTATGAACGCAGTGCTCCGACCAGGTCTGGGCCAGGGTCTCCAGCTCTACATCGGTGGGATCGCGCCCTAGCTCGGCGTAGAAGCGCTGGATCGCGTGCATCTCGTCAAGATCTAGGGAGAGCAAGCGTTGCCGGCTCAGGGCCAACAGCTCCTCGTCGCGCAGCGTGCGCACAGGCACCGTCTCCACGCGATCCCCGGCGGTGGCTTCCTCACCAAAGTGCACTGCGATGGGTCCCAGGCTGAAATGTTGCACCGTCTCATTGCACAGGAGTTGGCGCGCCAGGCGGCGCACCTCCGTCTCGGCCAGGTCTCCGCATAGCTCGTAACGCGTGCCTGTCGCGACCTCGCAGCGGGGCAGACCGATCTCCACCATGCCGCGCTGCAACTCACGCGCCGGCACATCGGTCACACCGGGCCGGAATGCTACCTCGACCACCTGTACGCCGGCGCCGGGCGCGGTAGACTCATCGCCTGCGCCGTCGCTCCAGGTTGCACTTTCCATCACAGGGTCTACCAAAAGATAGGCACAGAGCCGTTCAATGGACTCTGTGCCCGGATGGTGCGACAGAAAATAGAGGCGGGATATGCGGACATCGGTCAGGCCGCGGATTCCCAACACAGCGGCGTTGCGCAGAATCGCGTCGCTGGCAGCCGGATGGCTGCTCTGCACTTCAATACGAACAGACATGGTGAACCTCACCTGCAGCATAGGAAGCCAATATCGCGTCCACGATACCACAATCGCGGGCAAGGCCGCGAATCGCAGGGACAAAAAAGCGGTAGAAGATCGGAGATATCGGGGATATCGAAGATGTCAGTGGTCGGGAAGGATAGGGCAATGAAGGGGGGTCCGGCCCTGGTCAGGCGCGGCCCCCTAGCTTTCTCGCCTACGGCGCAAGCCGGTTCAGATCGCGCGGGAACAACGTCGTCAGGCGCAAATTGGGCGCGCCGGTAAGCTGCATGAGCAGCCGTTCGAGCCCGACCGCGAAACCGCCGTGGGGCGGCATGCCATACCGGAAGGTCTCCAGGTAGGTGGCGAACGGCGCTTCCGGCAGATCGCGCGCGGCCAAAGCGGCCTGATAATCACCATAGCGGTGGAGCCGCTGGCCGCCTGTAACCAGCTCTGTACCCCGGAAGAGCAGGTCAAAGGAGTTGGAATAGCCAGGTCGCTCGGGGTCTGGATGGGTATAGAAGGGCCGCTTGGCCATGGGATAGCCGGTGACAAACAGGAAATCGCTGCCATGTTCGGCCCGCGCCCACTCGCCGAGCCACCGCTCGTCTTGGGGCGACAGGTCTGGTTCGCCGCGCACATCCACGCCATGGCGCTGGAGGATAAGATCCTGGGCCTCCGCGAAATGAATGTGGGGAATGGTTGGCGGCACTTCCGGCAGCACGGCGCCAGCCAGCGCAAGCTCAGGCGCGCACTGTGCCTGCAGCGTGGCAAAGATATGCGCCAGCACGGTGCGCAACATGGCCATGACATCGAAGTGGTCGTTGATGAAGCCCATTTCCATGTCCAGGCTCACATATTCGTTGGTGTGGCGCGTCGTATCGTGCGGTTCGGCGCGAAAGACCGGCCCCACCTCGAAGACTCGCTCAAAGACGCCCACCATGATCTGCTTATAGAATTGGGGGCTCTGCGCCAGATACGCACGCTGGCCGAAATAGTCCACGCTAAAGACGTTGGCGCCGCTCTCCGTAGCCGACGCAACCAGCTTGGGTGTCTGAATCTCGGTAAATCCCTGGCTGGCCAGCGCCTCGCGAAAGGCGGCCATGGTCACGGCGGCCAGCCGGAAAACCGCGCGCCGCGTGGGATGGCGGTTGACAAAGACGGCATGATCCAGCTGGGTGGTGAGGCTGGCATTCACCTCTTTTTTGCCCAGGATAACCGGCAGCGTCTCCGTGACCGGCGTAATAATATCGAGCTCGGGATTGTGTAGCTCGTGGCCGCCTGGCGCCTGAGGCGCAACAACGACCGTACCCGTCAGCTGGATCACACTCTCAGGCAGCAGTTCGCCGTTGACGATGGGATCTAGCTGGCCCGGCGCCTCCGCTACCGCCTGCACCGTGCCCCATCCATCACGCAGAATGACAAACGTAATGCCGCCAAGCCGGCGCACGGCATGCAACCAGCCCCGGAGATGAACCCGTTCGCCGGCGTGTGCAGGCAACTCATGGGAACGAATACGTTGAACAACTAACGTTGCAGACATGTTGTTTCTCCTGGTCCGGGCGTGGAACAACGGCGCTGCGCCCACCCGGACCATATTCGTCGCTAGCGCACGCCACTCTCAATCAGCTGGAAAGCGTTGTTATCATCATTGTCGTCGTCCATCGAGCCTCCCTTCCGTGGGCCCAAAACAAAAAAACGCCTCCGTCCATCTAGTGGACGAAGGCGTAAGCCATCGTGGTGCCACCACCGTTCGCTCCCGCCTGGGAGCCTTAGCCGGCCTGTCTTGGTGGGCGTCATCGCCCCAAGACAAAACCGCTGCGCTGTAACGGGCGCCTCCCGGGACCAACTACTTGCTCGCCCATCGCGAGCGTTCCCTGGCCAGCTCGAGGGTGTCGCTGTGAAGAAGCGAAGGCCAACCTTGCAGCAGATAGCCGGCTCTCTGTACATCGCCAGGGCTTCACAGCATGTCCCTGTCAACGCCTAATTGCAGGCAACAATAGCATGGCGGAAATTGGATGTCAATAACTTCAGCGGGCAGGATTTGCCAACGCAGCGCGGCCCGTACGCCTGCTACCAACGCCACGCCAGGCGCCTCACGCCAGATCGTCGCTGCTGATACAGCGCAGGCCCCAGGGCATCAGCGGCGCATCAAAGGTAGTCGTAATGCGTGCGCCGGCGTAGAAGCTTAGTCCCCGAGCAGGCAGCGGGCCTACGGCGCGCACGTCGTGGCGGCTCATGCGCGGAATCACCGCCAGCTGTCCCGCGGCAAGGCGCCGCACCGCGTTGCCCGTCACAAGCTCGACGACGCCGGCCAAGACGTACAGCACCTCCTCTTCGCTGTCTGTGTGAGCGCCGGTACGCTGTCCCGCGTCCACCTCCCAGTAGGTAGCCACCGATCGCTCAGCGCCGTGCACGGCCGCCACTGGAAAGCCCAACCTGAAATCTACTTCTGGCTCGGTGTCAGACCAAAAGCGCTCCACTTCTACATCGGCCAGGTCGGCCACGACAATCCCGCCTTCGTTCACCGCTTCACCCCTTCCTGAATAGATATTCGCTGTGTCGCCGGTCCCCCTCCGTCAAAGGGTCCGGCAGACTGCCATGTATGTTCCGCTGCGTATTGGGATCGTACAGACTGAGAGTGGGGGAAATGTTGCACAAAATATGCGGTACAAAATATGCGGCACAAAATGTGCGGCATTTGTGATACCATGCATACGCTCATTTGCAGTTAATTGCTCTTCTTTCGTCGCGTGGAACCCGTCACTATGGAAGAAGCCTCATTTGGCGCCTGGGTGGAACAGCGCCGCAAAGCCCTCGACTTGACGCGCAACGCCCTGGCGCAGCGCGTCGGCTGTTCACCCGCTACCATCCGCAAAATCGAAGACGATGAGCGCCGGCCGTCACGGCAGATTGCCGAGCTGCTGGCCCAGGCGCTGGAGCTGCCGCCTGCCCAGCATGAGCTGTTTGTGCGCGCCGCACGTGGGGAGCGCGCGGTGTCTGCCCTGTCCTCATCAACCCCGCCCCTGCCGCCATTACCCGCAGTCGCCGCGACCAGCGCGCCCATTGAGCTCCCGTTGCCAGCGTATCCGTTGGTGGGCCGTGAGCAGGAGCTGGCCGCCTTGACCGGGCTCATGGAGCGGCCAGAAGTCCGTCTGCTCACGTTGACCGGCCCCGGCGGCATGGGAAAAACGCGCCTTGCGCTGGAGCTCGCTCACCGTGTGCGGTCCGCCTATCCTAACGGCGTGGCCTTTGTGCCCCTCGCCGCCATAACGGATGCCAATGACCTGGTCACCGCGGTCGCCGACGGCTGTCACCTCACTATCCCCCGTGACGCGGATCGAGCTGCCCTGCTCCTGCAATCTCTCCGGCCCCTAAAGCTGCTGCTGGTTCTCGACAACTTCGAGCATTTGCTCGAAGGCGTCGAGTTTCCCGCCACACTGCTGGCCACGGCGCCTGGCGTGCGGATTCTTGTGACCTCGCGTGAGCCGCTCCAATTGCTCGAGGAATGGGTATTCGAGCTGTCAGGCTTGTCCGTACGAAATGAGAGTACAGATGCGGACCAACCCTCGGAGGCCGAAGAGCTCTTCCTGGAACGCGCCCGCCGGACGCGTATCGGCTTCCAACCCACCGCCGCTGATGCCGCGGCCATCGTGCAGATCTGCCGGCTTGTTGAAGGGATGCCCTTGGCCCTGGAGCTGGCTGCTACCTGGACGCGTACCCTCAGCTGTGCCGAGATTGCAGAGCAGATCCAGGACAATCTTGATTTCCTGGCCACGCCGGCGCGCACCTTTCCCGAACGGCATCGCTCCATGCGGGCTGTCTTTGAGCACTCGTGGCGCCTCCTCACAGAGCGGGAGCAAAGCGTGCTACGCAAGCTGGCTGTCTTTGCTGGCAGCTTCACCCGCGCCGCGGCCGAACATGTCGCCATGGCGGATCTGGCCACGTTGTCGGTGCTGGTGAACAAGTCACTTCTGCGCCACACGCCGGATGGTCGCTACGAAATGCACGAGCTGATCCGCCAGTTTGCCGGCGAGCAACTGCAAAAGGACGCCACAGAGGAACAGGCCCTGCGCAACCGCCATGCTGAGTGGTGCTTACATCTGGCGGAGGACCCGATCACCTATGACGCCGATCGCCGCGCCTGGCTCGCTCGGCTGGAAGCGGAGCTCGGAAATGTGCGGGCGGCCCTGCGGTGGTGGCTTGCGAGCGAACCCGTTGCTGCCATGCGGCTGGCTGCCGCGCTGCGTAGATTCTGGACCACTCGCGGCTACTACCGGGAGGGAAACCGTTGGCTCGAGCAGGTACTGGCCGTTAACACGACGCGCAACCGGGCCTACGCCGAAACCCTCATGGCGTCCGGTCGTATGCATCATATCCTGGGCGACCGGGAACGCGGCATGCGTCACTTTGAAGCTGCCATCGCGCTGGCCCGCGAGCTGGGCGACAGCGCGTTGTTGGCTGAAGCGCTCCACCTCTATGGCTGGGTGCTCTTTGACGCGCAGGAAAAAAGCCGGGCGTACGCGATGTTTGAAGAGAGTCTGGCTGTTGCGCGCGCAGCCGGAGACAAACAGGCGATGGCTGCCGCGCTCAGCTCCTTGACTCGCTACCTGGCTGCACATACGATTGACTTCGAACTGGCCGAACAGTATCTGCTCGAGGCCCTGGCGCTTTACAAAGAACTGGAGCAATCGCAAGGTGTTGTCCTTACCCTTCAATATCAAGGAATCCTGGAAACGCAACGGGGAAACTACGCGGCTGCGGCCGCCCTCCACGAAAAGACGCTGGAGATCGTCCGGCAGCGGGACGCCAAAGGCGAGTTGGGCTGGATGTTGGCGCATGTGGCCGAATGCGCCTGGTTTCTGAACGACCTGGACAAGGCCCAACAGTACTACACGGCCGCCTACGAGATCTTCCGCGAGATGGCCTACCCCGGCGGCATCATAATCCTCGTGCATCACTTCGGCCAGATCGCGCGACGCCGCGGCCAGCTGGACGAGGCCGAAGCCTACTACAGCCGGAGTCTGCAGATGGCCTGGCAGCTTCGAGATCGCAACATGATCGCCCGCAACGTCTATGGGCTGGGCGGCGTCGCCCTGGCCAGAGGCCAGATTGAGCGGGCTGCCAGGCTCGTAAATGCCGCCGACCTGCTGCTTGCCAGCTTGCCGCCCTTTCTGGCTCCCGCGGATCGGGATGAGTACGCTGGCTGGCTGGACCAGGTGCGGTGCCAAGTAGGCGACGCCCACTTTGCGGCCGTCCGTGAAGCCGTTGGCCAGCTTGCCCAGGAACAGATCGTCGAACTTGCATTGGCTGCGCATGTGTAATCTCCTCGTCATTCCACAGGAACGGGCCCACATCAGGGGGCTCAGCGCACAGATAGCCATGCTTTTCCCCCTTTCCAGTCCAAATGGCAGCATCCTGGCGGCTACAACAGAACTGGCACAGAATACACCTGTCGCTTTGCGCCGGGGCGTGTACCCGCTTGGCATGTATCCATTAAACCCTGTAACTGCTGGTCTGTGGTCACACACGTGCGCTCAACGCGGCGACCCAAAGTGTGACAAAAAGTGTGACAAATCGGCCCCGTGCGTGGCCCCATAAGTAGGGTCGTTCCTTCGCGGCCTGACGCGCAGCGGTGGTATACTGGGGCACATTCCACACAGTGACAAGGGATCAACCAAAGCGATCCATAGCGTACCGTTCTTTCATTCCACGATCCTGGAAAGAGCTGACATATGACGACCAAAACAGTACCCGTTCGCTCCGAGATTCCCGCCGAGTTCAAATGGGAT
Source organism: Caldilineaceae bacterium (assembly GCA_019455155.1). GTDB lineage: Bacteria > Chloroflexota > Anaerolineae > Caldilineales > Caldilineaceae > JACFMY01. The sequence goes on along the minus strand of JACFMY010000015.1, from coordinate 4,964 downwards.
CTGAACACCATCTTCCCGACGCCAGCCGCGTGGGAGGAAAAAATGGCGGAGGTCAGAAATCGCCTAGTGGGAGTTCGGCGCTTCGAAAGCCATCTGGGCGACAGCCCCGACATATTGGCCGACTGGCTGGAAACTTACCAGGCGCTCATGTTTGACGTGCAGCGCCTGACCATGTATGCCTACCTCGAATATAGCGTCGACACCACCAACCAGGAGGCCGTCGCCCGCTCGAGCCAGGTCAATAGCCTGGGAGCCGATGTGCAGGCGGCTATTGCCTTTGCTGAGCCTGAGCTCATGGCGATTGGATTTCCAGTTTTGCGCGAGTGGCAGCAGAGCCATCCGCGCCTCGAAATCTATGCTCATTACCTGGAAAACCTGGAACGGCTAAGCGCCCATGTCCGCTCCGCCGAGGTGGAAGAGGTCCTGGGGCAGGTGGAAGACGCGTTTCGCACCGCGTCTTCCACCCACGGCGTGCTGACCAACAGTGAGCTCCGCTTTGAGGCGGCCCACACCGCAGATGGCGAAGAGGTCTTCGAGGTGACCCACGGCAGTCTCGGCGCCCTACTGACCAACCCCGACCGCACGGTGCGGCGTAGCGCCTGGGAGAGTTACGCTGACGCCCACTTGGCCTTCAAGAGCACCATGGCCAACTGCCTGGCCGCAGGCGTCAAACAGAACGTCTTTCGGACACGAGCCCGCCGCTACGCGTCATCCCTCGAAGCCGCGCTGGCACCCAGCAACATCCCACCCGCAGTCTTTCACAACCTCATCGACACCTTCCGCCGCCATCTGCCCACATGGCACCGCTACTGGCGGCTCAGGCGGCGCGCGCTTGGCGTCGAGACGCTCCACGAGTATGACATCAAGGCGCCGCTCACCGAAGCGACGATCGAAGTGCCGTTCCAGCAGGCT
>JACFMY010000015.1:0-4042 GCA_019455155.1 Caldilineaceae bacterium | reverse complement strand
CTGTCGACTGGATCTGTGAGGGGATGGCGCCCCTGGGCGAGGAATATGTGCGTACGTTACGGCAGGGTTGTCTTGAGCAGCGTTGGGTGGACGTATACCCCAATAAGGGCAAACGGCTGGGCGCCTTCTCTTATGGGGGACCGGGCACACATCCGTTCATCATGATGAGCTACAACGACGATCTCTTCAGCCTGAGCACCCTGGCCCACGAGTTGGGCCATTCTCTTCATTCGTTCTTGAGCTGGAGCACACAGCCCATCATCTACGCCCGGTACACACTCTTCGCGGCCGAGGTGGCCTCCAACTTCAACCAAGCCATGGTGCGCGATTACCTGCTGCGCACACAGCCGGACCCCGATTTCCAGATCACGGTCATTGAAGAAGCCATGGCGAATTTCCACCGCTATTTCTTTGTGATGCCCACGCTGGCACGGCTGGAGCTCGAGATTCACCAGCGCGTCGAACAGGGCCAGGCACTGACCGCAGACACATTGAACAATCTTATGGCTGATCTCTTTGAGGAAGCCTACGGCGGCGAAGTGGCGATGGACCGCCAACGGACGGGAAGCACATGGGCCCAGTTCTCGACCCATATGTACTCGAACTTCTACGTCTACCAATATGCCACGGGCATCGCGGGCGCCCATGCCCTGGCCAGAGGCGTGTTGGATGGCCAGCCGGGCGCGGTAGAGCGTTACCTGGAATTCTTGAGCGCGGGCGGCTCACGCTATCCCCTGGACGCACTGCAGCGCGCCGGCGTCGATCTCAGCACGCCCGAGCCTGTTGAGGCAGCTTTTGCCGTGCTGGCAGATTATGTGACCAGGCTAGAGATGTTGCTGGAGTCATAGACATGAGGGATGGGAATCAAGGGCGGCAGGAACATTTGCCGCCCATCCCTTTCTACGCGGCCCGATAAAGCCGGCGCTCCCGCTCCTCGACACGAACAAGGACCCCAGCCTCGGCCAGATACTCCAGATGGGCAAGTGTTTCTGCCACGGCAAAGCGCACCTCATGTGGGCTAAACTTACTGAAGTTGAAGACCATGCGGCTCACATCCAGCGCAGTAGCGCCAGCGCGGGCAGCTTCGTACATAGCATCCAACCGTTCCTCATGATGGACGACCAGCTCGCCGATCCGCTCCTGCCAGTTCGTGATGAGGTCATGGTGGCCCGGCAGCGCCAACGCCACATCCAGCCGGGCGAGCTGGTCGAGGGAGCGCAAATACCGCCCAAGTGGATTGGGCTCTGAGGTGGGCCACATACCGATGTTGGGCGTGATGTGCAGCAACACCTGGTCGCCACAGAGCAATAGGCGGTCCTCCGCGGCATAGAAGAGAAGCTGTCCGTCGGCGTGGCCCGGCGCGTGAATGGCCTGAAAGGTGCGGCCACCCATCTTTACGGTTGCACCGGCTTCGATCGTGCACAGACGCGCAGGATGTGGCAGCGTCAGCTCGCGTAGACGATCCTGTTGCTTTCCAATGAAGGCGCTGATTTCCGGAGAGATGCCGCCGCTGTGCAGGTAACGTAGCACAGCTGTCCGGTGCTCCTCTGTCGGTATATCGTGGAGCCAGGTGTATTCGGCAAGGTCGCGCTCGCGGGGAGAAAGATAGACTGCGGCCCCGCTTTGCGCCTGAAACCAGCCACAAAGACCAAAGTGATCGGGGTGCATGTGGGTCAGGATAACGCGCCGGATTGCACGCGGGCTGATGCTCAGCTCAGCCAGGGCCGCGCGCCAGCCAGCGATGGCCGGCTCATAGTTGAGGGCGGTATCGATGACAGTCCAGCCATCCTCATCACGCAGCAAATAGCAGTTGACGTGATTGAGGGCAAACGGCAAGGGCAGGCGAACCTGAAAGATGTCCCTGGCGACTTCCCGGCAGGCGAGACGGGAAACAGCTGGCATACGCACTCCGTTCCTGGCGATAGCGGCGATCGTCTCGTTGTTCTACCGCACATCAGGCGGAACGGCCAAATTCACTCAGGCATAACGCAACAAGTATCGGGATCAGTGTGTGGGGTGCCGTCACCGTTGCGCCATACCGCCGGCACCGTTTGAACACGACGAAGGACCTCTGCCAGCTGCTCTACTTTCACCGGTTTGGTGATGTAGCCGTCCATGCCAGCATCTAGACATGCCTGACGGTCGTCTGTCAGCGCGGCGGCGGTCATAGCGAAGATGAGCGGTTGGCTGTTCGCCGGTAAATGGCCGCGGATGATGCGGGTGGCCTCGATGCCGTCCAGCTCCGGCATATGGACATCCATCAGCACGAGATCATAATGTTGACGCTTCAACGCCTCGACGGCCTCATCGCCGTTGGCCACTACATCAGCGTCGTACCCAAATCGTTCCAGAATCCGTAATGCCACCTTTTGGTTGACGACATTGTCTTCGGCCAGCAGGATGCGCAGAGGGATTTTGTCAGCGACTAGATTGTCAAAGGGAGCGACCGCTAAAGGCCGGGCCAGGGAGACTGGCTCGCGGCGCAGAATCTGGGTGAGAGTTTCCCGCAGCTGGGAATGCTTCACGGGCTTGGTAAGCCACGCCGCAAAGCTCATTGGACGCGCGCCCACATTTGGACTGCCTGCGCCCAGCGATGTCATGATGACGATGGGGAACGCTGTTCTTGGCTTCAAGGCATGTAGCGCTTCGCCCAGTTGTACGCCAGTCATGCCCGGCATGAGCATGTCCAGGACAGCCACGTCGAACTCTTTGCCCTGTTTGACAAGCGCCAGCGCAGCGTCGGCGCTGGCCGATGCGGTCGGCACCATCCCCCAACGGCGGCACATTTCCGCCAGAATCCGCCGGTTTGTATTGTTGTCGTCCACGATCAGCACGCGGCGCCCCAGCAGGTCCTCATAGATGGGCATGAAACCTGAGATGTCTGCGGCGACTTTGGATTCAACGGTGAAGTGGAAGGTGGTCCCTTCGCCCACGTTGCTCTCAACCCACATGGTCCCGCCCATCAGCTCACAAAGTCGCTTGCTGATAGCCAGCCCAGCCCAGTACCGCCATACCGCCGTGTAGTCGACGCGTCAACCTGGGAGAACGAGCGGAAGAGCCGGTCAATCCGGTCCGGGGGAATGCCAATGCCTGTGTCACGCACCGCGCAGTGGAGCTGTACACCGCCCGGATTAGGTTGGGCATCAACCGTGACAACGACCTCACCCTCATCGGTGAACTTCACCGCATTGCCGACCAGGTTGACCAGGATCTGGCGCAGACGGCTCACATCACCCTGCAGGTTATCGGGTGTGCCCGGCGCGATGGAGTAGGCCAACTCCACACCTTTTTGGGCGGCTCGCGCCGCCACCAGATCCAGGGCCTCCTCAACACAGGTCGCCAGACTAAAGGGCTGTTCTTCCAGCTCCAGGCGGCCAGCTTCGATCTTCGAAAAGTCTAGAATGTCGTTGATGAGCGTCAACAAGGCGTCGCTGCTAATGCGGACAGTCTCCACAAACTCGCGCTGCTCCGCCGTGAGCTCGGTGTCGAGCAGCAGTGTTGTCATGCCAATCACTGCGTTCATAGGAGTACGGATTTCGTGGCTCATGTTGGCCAGAAACTCACTCTTTGCACGGTTGGCCTCTTCGGCGACCTCTTTTGCCTTGCGCAGGGCGATCTCGGCCTCCTTGCGCTCGGTAATGTCAAGGACATTGATACAGACCGCGCTGATGATCTCGCTGCTTTCATGGGAAAAGACCGGCGTGTAGGTAAAGCGAAAGAACCGCACTGTGCCATCCAGCATCTCCTGTGGGCGTTCGTCACAGAGCATCGTGCCCGCCAGCGCGTAGGAGAATCGTTGCCTCCACCATTCTTGCTCTGACGCGGGGAGGAGTTGGTTGAGATGGACGCCGGGCTCAAGCACTGCATTGTTGACATGCCGTAAATGCTCCTTGGCGGCCTCGTTCGCGATCTGCACGATGCCATCACGGCCAACCAATATGAAGGACTGGTCAGTGCTGTCGACAACGCCGCGCAATCTGGCACGTGACTCATGGAGGGCGATGATCATCTCCCGTTCGTGCGTCATATCATCGACCGCGCT
>JACFMY010000580.1:1389-3468 GCA_019455155.1 Caldilineaceae bacterium | reverse complement strand
CATCGTGCTCTTCAACTGGGGATTTCAGACCGCTCAGCGTCAGGGAAGCCTGGGCGCCTACTAACCGCAGCCGAATCGAACCCTGCGCAGGCCAGAGCACAGGCAGCAAGCCGTCGTCTGCGTTGGGCTGTGTCCAGGTTACCTGACGAGAGACTGAAGACAGGGGGAGTCGGCATCCCACGTTTGAGGGATAGGAGTAATCCAAAGAGGCAATTGTCATGGCCCTTGCTTTGGGATTCAATGAGATTCTGGGGAGCGATTCAAGCCCACACAGGATCTGGAAACGCCATGATGCCTTATCCACCCTCACTTGCTGGCAACGACAAACGCCTGGTACAGACGATGTTGGCGCTGTTCAGCACGCTCGATTATGACTTTCCGCGCTTCAGCCTGCCTGACTTCATCCGCTGGCTGGAAGCACAACGCAACGGGCGCCCGATCCTGCTCATGGCCAGGACGCTGCCCCCCTCGCTATCGGGCGCGTGGCTCGCTGCGGAAGACCGTGACTATATCTTCTACGATGACGGTACGCTTCTTCTCCACCAGCAACACATTCAGTTGCACGAACTCTCTCATCTGCTCTGTGGTCATGAGGCGCTGGCGTGCGCTGCCGAGAGCGATAAACGCCCGCAGGCACTGGCGGCGCCGGGCGAGATGATGCCTGCCTTCCTGCGTCTGGGCTTTCCCCGCGCCCATCCGGCGGAACAAGAGGCCGAAGTCCTGGCCTCGTTGATTCACCTCCAGGTCCTGGGCCAGGAGGTCAAGGCGGCTACGTTGACCGATAGCGCAAGTCAGGTCGCCGTCCTTCAGGCGCTGCGCCGTCTTCAAGCCTGGCTGCGTACCCTGTCTCCGCTGACGCCATCCACCTGGCTGCCGCCTGGGGATGAGCCACGCTGGGCGGACTTGCACATCTATCAAACGGTCATCCATATTCTGGACTGGCGCAGGCGGCTCTGCGACTCTCTCCAGAGGGTGAGTCCTATCCCCACCCTGGCACGCTTGTCTCCGCAAACGCATGCGCTTGACCGCGATACCCTGCCCATGACACAGCCGGTCGCGCGGTTGCAACGGTTGCTGGATGTGAACCAGGACATCGGTTATGCAGAGTTCATCCGACTCTGTTGTGAGATAGGCCATCACCTGCCGCCTGGGCACAGCTTGTCATTCAGGGGCCGCTCGGCCATAGGCGCTTGCCGGCCTCCCGGCCTGGCCGACGGGGGGAAGGCCCAGCCGCCGCCCCCTCTACCCCCTGTGGCCTTGCGGCCTTGGGGCAGGGGTGGGCGGAGAGGCCGGGTGGCGCAGAGCGCCGGACAGTCTCTAGCAGCTAGGTGCTAGCGGCTAGCTGCTCCAGAGGGCCTAGCGGCCAGAGGCAGCGGTCAGGGCGCAGAGCGCCGGATTGACCGATGGCCATTGGCGATTGGCTATTGACCATTGCTCGTAAGAGATGTTAACGGTGTGCTGCTGCAGAGGACGATAGTGCCGGGGGCGCCGGCAGCGCTGCTATGGAGATTTGGCTCGTTTCCGTGTATAAAGTGGCGTTCGGATCATTTGGAGATGAGGATGTTCTCTAGCGAGGCTATAACAGCAAGCGAAGATGGCGTGCTCACGCGAACTCTACTTGCAGCGCATCCAGTGTCTTCTCGATATCCAGCGCCTTGCCCCGCTTCCATGCCGCCTCGAAAACGGCCTCTGGCATGCGCATCTTGAGATCATCATGCATACGCGTGAGCGGTGGGTAGTGGCGTGTCCATGCATGGTAGCCGCCCAGGTCAAGTGAAAGCGCGAGCAATTCCACGGCGCGTTCCAGATCGCCGGCTTCATAGGCGAGTAGTGCGCCCAACGGGATAGCGTCTTTGCGATATTGATTGCGTTCACTGCGCAAGCCACGAATGAGGTGCAGCCGAGACTGGGAGACGTTTTTCTGCCCAGTGGCAGCTAGCCCTAACCAAAGTTCTGTCAGCCCTAGCCAATGTAAGACGCGCGTGTGCGCATACTTCTCTAGCCATTCATAGGCTTCGACATAGTTTTCCAACAAAGTATCACATTGACCAAGTCGAACCAGGGACATGCTTTCGACTT
>JACFMY010000580.1:0-1332 GCA_019455155.1 Caldilineaceae bacterium | reverse complement strand
CAGCGGGAATGGCTCGCTCACCAAACGCATCTTGAAACTCACTGACCAACTTACGAGTTGTTTCTTCTGCCTCTTTCAGCCTATCCATATCAGTCCATAGAGCAGCCAAGTCAACGCCAGGACTCGCATCCGGCCAACCTAGCATGCCCACCAATTCGAGACTTTTTCGTATCGTCTCCATGGCTGCGTCGTGCTGCTTGAGCGTACGCAATGTAGTACCTAGACCTGTTTCTATCATCGTTCGAAGACCCAGGGAACTCCGAGCATCCAGGAGGGTTGCGGCCTTTTCATAATATGTCAGGGCCTCCGCATTCTGTGCCAGCTGACGGGCAACCCAGCCTCGCTGGCACAGACAAAACGCGAGTTCTTGTGTATCATCTTGCTCCTGTGCGATAGATACAGCTTTTTCGATATTTACCACTGCTTCATGAATTCGGTCGTAAAAGAAGGATGGTGCGATGACCCGTGCCAGGAGACGCCCCTGGACTGACCTGGATTGGTCATCAGCAGGGTGCGCAAATACCTCCAGCGCTTGCTCAAAAAGTGGATGGAGCGCTCGATAGTGTAAGCTCCCGGTGCAGTAGTTAAACCTGAATAAGGTATGCACCGCGGCATTGATGGCTTTGGCATCGCCGTATTCCAATGCTCTCTGCCAGGCAGCAAGTACATTCAGCAAATCGAGTTCGATTTCTTCGCTTGTTGGTATCCAGTTGATGTTGTCTATAGCCTGCTCTCGTTTGTGCAGGAAGTCGATATAGACGCGACTGTGTCGATCCAGCACCTCGTTGGTCAACCCTGCCTCCGTGAGCTTCTCCGCTGTGTACTGCCGCAACCGTTCGTGCAGTTCATATCGACCGGAGACTGCCAACCGTACCAATGATTTGTCCACCAGACCAGCCAGAACCATTAATGATGCGCCGGTGACGGTCATGGCCTCCTGGCGGCGACAACCGCCGCGAAAAACCGACAGTTTCATCAACACAAGTTTCTCGTCATCGGTCAGCAAATGCCATGAGTGATCAAAGACGGCGCGCATGCTGCGGTGGCGCGGCGGGACGTTGCGCAGATTGACAGCAAGAAAGTCAATGCTGCGCTCAATTTCATCGGCGATCTCTGCTGGGGACATCTGCCGGAGCCACGCTGCCGCCAGTTCGATACCCAACGGCATTCCTTCGACCATCCGGCAGATGCGAACGATCTCCAGCAGGTGGCGGTCAGCGTCGAATGCGGGTTGCACCTTGCGCGCCCGCTCGACAAAGAGCCGCACGGCGCTGCTATCGGCAGCGTCTTCGGGGTCTTCCCGCAAGGTGAGACCACGCAAGGGGTAGAGCC
>JACFMY010000579.1 GCA_019455155.1 Caldilineaceae bacterium | reverse complement strand
CTTGCGGCGATCGTTCTCGAACGCGTACAGGTCGAGCCTGTAGATGTCGGCCAGCAGGCGCTCTGCCCCAGTCATGCCACGACGGTCAGTCGCCTGTCCACCCGTGGTTGACCCGCCTGCGTCGGCTGGCGGCTGCCAGTAATCAGCCAGGATGAAACCCGGCGAGGGGGTCTGGCGCTCAAAGATCAGTTGATTCTGGGCAAGCTGGGCCATGGATGTGGCCTGCTGCAGAAAATAGCTGTATATGCCCGCCAGCACACCACTCATCCATTCGTAAAGCTCGACATTGGTAAATTTCCGGGCGAGAAAGTCCGCTATGGCCTTGGCTTCCTCGGTCTGGATGGTGGATATCGCCTGTTCTTGTTTCCTGATTGCCACATGGTCGCTGGCGATCAGTGCCTGTTGTTCGCCGATGGCATAATCCTGGTCGGCCAGGCTCTTCTGCAGTTCCCATTCCTGCCGGCGACGTTCATGGCTGGCGCCGATCGATGCAATCTGTGCCTGCGTCTGTGCATCGATAGCCAGATTATTGTTAATGGCGGCGCCCAGTGCTCCGGTACTTACGGCTGCAACGCTGGCGTATGCTCCTAGTTTCTCCCACCCAAAGGCGGTAGACGCTGTGGTAATGGCCTGGGCGATCTGTACCGCGGCTCCAAACAAATGCGCGGATTTCTCCGCTTCTCCTGCCTTGCGGTAGCTGCGGATCATCTGTTGTTCCCAGTCATTGAGCCCAGCATCGATCCACTCTTGGTACTTGTTCTGCTGGATCCTTGCGCGCTTCATTTGCCGTCTTGCCAGCTCCACGCCGTTGGTTGCCTCAGTCACGCGCAGCGCCTGCATGCTTTCTGTGGCCTTGGCCACGTCAAGGCGGAAGCCAGCTTCGATGCGCCTGGCCTCTTCAACGTCACGCTTCTCAAGCAACGAAAGGTAGTTGGCCTCCATCTGTTGGGCAATGTTGGCCAGCTGCTTGCTGCGCTCGATGAGAACCTGGTAGCGGTATGGTGTTGGCCTCAGCACCTGGCTCGGTGGACCAGGCAGTTGATCGGTGGTACTGGCCGAGGGGAGACCGGAAGACAGGGGCGCCGCGGGGAGAGGCAACTCCACCTGTCGCTTCATGCCAGCGATGTTGCGTCCCTGGCGAAGCTTCGCCAGTTGGTTTTCCACCCGCCAATGCAGCGATTCCAGAACTGGGTTGGGCAGGACGATCTGCGTACTATCGATTACTGGCGGCGTCTGCAGATGAGGTGATTGCAGCAAGCGTCTTGCCGCCAAATATAGATCGCGCGCATGAGCTAGCGATTCGCCGGTGTCGCGGGCAAACTCGGCATCAGCGTACTCCAAGAAGCAGCGCGCAATGCACATCAGAGTGTAGCGCATGTACGGATTCGGACGCCCGGCCGCAATCACATGAGGATTGAGATCGAACAGCCAGCGGCCCACGCGCGAGAGGTTGGGCTGGGTATTCTGCTCCAGCCGTAAGGCGTAGTAGATTGCGCGCTCATCGACGTCTGCAGTCGCAGGGTTATCAAGCAGGTTGAAAGCATAGACAGTTTGATACCAGTCTAGCGCCGCGACATACTCGCCAGATTTCTGCAGTTGCAGTGCTACCTGCATAGGCACGAAATAGAAGGCCTCGTTCAAGTACGCCGGTGTGTCACTTCGTAAGCGTCCAGTAGCACCATCGACCCAATTCCTCATGAGCTGCTCGGACAGCGCGCGGCGCGTCTCGAAGCCCCTGTGATCCAGCTGGTCGGTGATCTGGAAAACAACATCCCTAATCGCCGGTTCGACAGCTGCATCGGCCTTCAGCGGGGCTAGATACTCCTGGTCGACAGTTTTTCGAGCGACATCAGGCCGGAGCCGCGATTTCTCACGCAACTTAGCCATGAAATTCTCGTAATGCGGTGAAGTGGCCCGATCCATGCGTAGAAGCAGACCCGGCAGGAGTAGGTTTTCGGGAAAAAAGAAGACCAACATCGCAGCGCGCCAGCTGGCATAACTGCCCATCCATTTCCATTCCTCATCAAAGTCAGCCTCACTCTGGTCAGGGCGGCGGCACCATTGGGCGGCCAAGTGGCCTGTGGCAAACCGCTCCATGCGCAACGAGGTCAAGGCGACCTGGATGGTTTCAATGGCCTGTTCGATGCGGGTTGTTTGCTGCGATCCGTTCCCTTTGAAATCGACCAATAGTTGCTCGGTCAACCAGTCTGCGGCGTTGGACAGACCCTGCGATGCGGCTACCACAGATACCAATGCATCGCGCAGCAAGGGTAAGGCAACCTCCTCCGCAGCCGCTACGGCGCTCCAATAGGCTTCCTCGGCGTTGCGTTGCTGGCCAATGCGTGCTTGCAGCCGATCTTGCCAGTCTATGCGCGCTGTGCCGGGCACGCGCCAGCAGGGCAGCGCACCGGCGTCATCGTTTACTACAAACCAGTCGGGTGACAGCGCGAGCGTTTTTTCAGCTGTGCGCCATGCCGGCTCTAGCTGGGCTTTTTGGACGGCTATCAGGATGTCGTCTACATCTTCCCACTCGTCGTCGGTGACAGCGCCCGCTTGCGCGAGGGCGCGGACGCGGCATAGCCGGCGGAACATCCCAGGAAACAGATTGAGCTTGGCCAGTGCGGGGCGAATATCGACGCCGTTCGCCTGATCGTCGGCTAGCTGCCAGACCTGAGCAACGGGCGTGCTGAATGCCAAGCCCATCGCGGCATTGAGCGCGTCTTCCGGGTCTGCAAATGTAGTTCGCTTTTCCTGAAGTTCGGTGATCGCTCCTTGCAACCAATTGCGCCGCTCCTCCCAAAGCTCGAAAGCCTTATCGGTCGGATAGGCATTGCGTAGGTCCGCGCGGCCCATCACATCCGGGTCGATGATGAGCGATGATGCTGTGGCCCCAGCCATAGTGGGATGGTCCTGCTGCAGCCACAAGGCTCGCAGGTTGTCGAGCTGCCAGGCCAGCAGCTTGGGAGCTGGGACGACTGGCTGCAGTGGGTCAAGCCGCGTATCGCCCAGGCCACAGAACGACTCCAGGAAGCTATCAGTGATCTGGCTGGGATGTAGCCGGAGTTCGTCTAGCTCGTCGGGCCTGGTGGGACTCAGACGGACGCCCAGCCTTTCCGCCAGGCTCTTTCTTTCTTCTGCCTGTGCGCCGCGCGCCAGCCGGATATCTGCGTAGGAAACGCCCAGACGATTTAGCAGAGCTTCATACGCCGTCTGGCGGTAGCGCGCTTCAGCGCCAGCCAGGTCAGTGGCCAGAGCTGCCACCTCGATCGCTGACAAGGGCCGGTCGTAGATCCGAATTTCATGGAGGCCGCCAGCGATGCCCGGATACCAGGGATCGGAGCCAAGGTGCAATGGACCGCTGTTGCCTTGGCTGCGACCACGCAATTCGGCGCTCGAATCCAGCGCACCATTGATATACAGAGCCAGACGTTCGCCCCTTTTCACATAAGAGATATGGGTCCAAGTAAGGAGGCGC